>JAFAZL010000793.1 GCA_019239815.1 Acidobacteriota bacterium | reverse complement strand
CAGAATATGACCGCCGCCGAAATTACGTCGATGACGAAGCGCCTCACCGACACCCTGCGCGATCAGAAAGTCCCGGTTGTCGCGTTCGTCAACGAACGCAAGCTCTACTACAACTGGAACGAAGTGAACGAACGCATCGCCGCACTCAACATGTGGCTCGATGCAGGCTTCGAGCTCGGCAATCACACCTACGCGCACACATCACTCAATGGTGGGGGGCTAAAAGCCTTTGAGGACGGCGTGATCCAGGGCGAAAACGTCACCCGATTGCTGATGACGCAGCATCATCAAACGCTGCGCTACTTCCGGCATCCTTATCTCGATACAGGCCGCGACCTGAAAACGCGCCGCGACGCCGAGCAATTTCTCATCGAGCGCGGCTACCACATCGCGCCGGTTACGATGGATGCATGGGATTGGATGTTCGCCGGAATTTACGATGATGCGAAACGCCGCGGCGACGCAGCGTTGCAACAGCAAGTCGTGAAGTCATACCTCAATTACACGACCGAAGTATTTACGTACTACGAGAAACTCTCGCGCGATCTATTTGGTTATGAGCCGAAGCAAATTCTGCTAATGCACGCGAACAATCTGGAAGCGGAGCACATCGGCGAAGTGATCGATCTTCTGCGCAAACGAGGCTATCAATTCATTCCGCTCGGCGCAGCGCTGAGCGATTCGGTTTACAGCCTGCCCGACACGTTTGTCGGCGAAGAGGGTGGTAGCTGGCTCGAGCATTGGGCAATTACTCTCGGCAAGCCGCCACTCAACGAGCCTTCGGCTCCAAAGGACATGCGCGATCGCGCGGCGGCGCTGCCACATCCGAATCCGTGAGCTATTTCTGCTGCGGACGGTCGCTAAGCTCGACAAAAATTTGAGGCTCAATTAGAGAAAAATAGAACTCTGCGGAGGCGATATGGTTCGGAAATATCTCTCTAGATTTGTGTTAGCCGCGCTTTGCGTCTCGACGTTGGTACTTGGGACGTCAGCGCAGATGCCGAATCCTTACGGTGCGCCGATTACCTTGGAACAAGCCAAGAAAGCAGCGGCTCCAGCGATGGCGGAGGCAGCGAAGAACAACTGGAATATGGCCGTGGCGATTGTCGATCCATCAGGAAATCTCGTGTATTACGAAAAAATGGACGCCACGCAGCTCGGCAGCGCGAATTTCGCGATCGAAAAAGCTCGCTCGGCGGCGCTTTTCAAGAGGCCGACGAAAGCGTTTCAAGACATCCTAGCCGGGGGCGGCGACGGACTTCGCGTGCTGAAAGTGACTGGAGCGACTCCCGTCGAAGGCGGGCTGCCGATTTTGATGGATGGCAAGATCATCGGAGCGATCGGAGTTTCGGGCGGGGCTAGCGCCCAGGATGCGCAGTGCGCCAAGGCAGGTGCGGACACAATCAAGTAGGCACTCTTCACTCTGCCGGAATGCATGAAAATCGCTCGCGTGATTTCGATGCGCGATCGATTTTCTTTTTTGCCTGCCGGAGACCAAGAGAATCTGTGCCACTCCATACTTCCGGTCATCCGGAGGCGTTGGGAACGGCTGACAGATTAGAGTAAGGAGACGCCTCGCCCGCACGCATCGAAACTCCCACATAGTACGAAATTGAGCCTACCTCTCTCATTAGAAGAGGGCGATTCTCCTAATCTCCCCTTTCGGCGGCGCATCCGCGCTCGCTACCCCTTTTGGCACTCCCTGGAGATCGGAAATGGAACACTTTATCGAGAAACTCGACCATGACCGCCGTCTATCGCTTCGCCACAACGTTCGGACGGATTTGCGCGTGCGGATGCGAAAGCTGGATACGCCGGAGCAGCGCGCACACTCGGAAAATCTATCGCAGCGTGGCGTTTTCTTTACGACTGATCTGCCGATCAACAAAGGTGCATCGCTCGACTTGCTTGTCGAAATGCCCGAGCAAGTGACTGGCGTTCCGCCGGCGCAGTGGCTGTGCACGGGGCACGTTGTGCGGGTCGTGCCGATGCAGCCGGAGGGTAAGCGAGGCGTTGGAGTGCAGTTTGATTTCTACGAAGTGTCGCGGTCGGAGCGGCCCCGCTGGGCCGTGGGTGCGGCGTTGCGCGGGCCACTGGCTGTGCCCGCGGGGCGCTGAGCGATTCGTGCGCCCGGTGTGTACGCAAATTAGACAGCGGATTACTGCTGGAAAGGAGAGGCTGTGAGTCGAGCTAAGAAATCTTTGCTGCATTCGGTGGCCTCTGCCCCCGCGGCTTTTAAGCCTTTCTCTGTTCGACCGACGGCGTTCGTGTTTCTCGATCGTAAATCGGGCATGCGGCGATTTGAAGTGAAAGCCGACGCCGACGGCAGGATGCCGTCGGAGCAAGCGGCGAGTCTGCTCGCGATTCACTGTGTTGCGCGGCAACAGCAACCTCGCGATTTCGACGTGATGATCGCGGGAGGCGAGAATCTCATCGATGGAATCGTGGGTCGCACTAATAAATTGATCCGGAGTTGCGCGGGATTCAAAGTTGCTGGGATGCCGCTGAGCCGGCGGCAGCACGAGGTGCTCGCGGCGATCGCGCGGAATCTCAGTAACAAGGAAATTGCGGCGAAGCTCAATGTTTCGGTGCGTACGGTGAAGTTTCACGTGTCAACGCTGCTGGAAAAGTTTGAAGTGCGCGGGCGCGTCGACTTGATGATCGAAGCCGCTGAATTTTTGCCCCTGGAGGGCGTGCACAAGCGATCGGCTGCTAGTGCAGGCTCGGCTTCCTCGATTGCTTCGCCAGCGGCTCTGTTGCCGATGGACTCGCCGGCGCGGCTGCGCGTCGCCGAGCCGATTAGCCGGCGCGCTGGCGATTAGAAGTGCCTCGCTCCAACCGGTTCAGTTCTGCGCTTGCCCTGGTCTGCCGCATACGAAAGCGAGCAACGCATCGATGCAACAGCGAGCTTTGATTGTCGATAATGAACCAGAAACTTGCGACCTCATTGAAAAAGTGCTCGGGTCTGTAGGTATCGAGTCGCTGACGCTCAATCGCAGCTCGGAGGCTCCGAAAATCCTGCGCGAAGGGAAGTTCGCCGTCGCTTTCTTTGGGGTCCGCATGACTTTTCCCGATGGGGCGGAACTCACGCGACAGATGCGCGACTCCAACTGGAACCGCATGACGCCTATCGTTCTCATTAGCGATGACCAGCGGCCAGCAGCTATGGCACAGGGTTTTGAAGCCGGCGCCAGTTTTTTTGTTTACAAGCCGGTCGATAAGGAACGACTGCTGCGCCTCGTCCGCGCCACGCAGGCGGCTGCGGAACACGAACGCCGCCGCACGCGGCGCGTTCCAGTGAAGTCGCGCGTGCTGCTTTCTCATGGGTCGCAACAGATCGACGGCGAGAGCATCAACGTCAGTATGGAAGGCTTGCTTGTGAAAGTATCAAAAGCGCTTCCAATCGGATCATCGGTCAATGTGTCGATGCACTTGTCGCGCGGAATGAGACCGATCGTCGGGGCGGGTTGCGTCGTTCGCCTGAACGGGCCCAATCAGATGGGGATTCATTTGGGGCATCTCGACCTTGCGGAAAGTCAGCGCTTGCAGGAATTCTTGCTTCGACTC
>JAFAZL010000589.1 GCA_019239815.1 Acidobacteriota bacterium | reverse complement strand
TGAGGCGCGTGAGATTTACTGTGGGACGATCGGTGCCGACTTCATGCACCTGCTCGAACCCGAGCGTCGCCAGTGGATCATCGAACGCATCGAAAACATCCACACCGACGTCGACCAGAACAAAATTCTCGAACGCCTCGTTCGCGCCGACCTGTTTGAACAAGTTCTGCAGGCCCGCTATCTAGGTACTAAGCGCTTTTCGCTCGAAGGCGTCACCGCGCTGATTCCGCTCATCGATTCGATTCTCGACAGCGCCGGCGAAAGCGGCGCGCTCGACTCCGTCATCGCGATGAGCCACCGCGGACGCCTCAACGTGATGGTTCATGCCGCGTGCAAGCCGCCGCACGAAGTCGTCTCAGGATTCGAAGACGTTGACCCTCGAAGCGTCCTCGGCGCAGGCGACGTGAAGTATCACGTCGGCGCAACAGGCACCTACGTCACCTCGCACGGTAAATCCATCAACATTCATATTGTTTCGAACCCGAGCCACCTCGAAGCGGTCGATCCGGTCGCCATGGGCCGCGCCCGCGCCAAACAAACGCGTCGCGGCGCCGACGGCCCGATCGTCGATCGTTCGCGCGAATCGCTCAACAAGGTTTGGCCCATCGTCATGCACGGCGACGCAGCCTTCGCCGGCCAGGGCGTCCTCGCCGAAACGTTGAACCTCGCCGACCTCAAGGGCTACACGGTCGGCGGCACCGTCCACATCGTCGTTAACAATCTCATCGGCTTCACCACGCCCGCGATTCAGGAACACTCCTCGCGCTTCGCTTCAGACATCGCCAAGCGCCAGAGCATTCCCATTTTCCACGTCAACGCCGAAGATCCGGATGCTGTAGTTCGCATCGGCCGCCTTGCTGCGGAATACCGCGCCAAATTTGGCAGCGACGTTGTCGTCGATCTCATCGGCTATCGCCGCCACGGCCACAGTGAAGTCGATGATCCGACCATCACGCAGCCGCAAAAATACGACGCCATCAAAAACCATGCACCGCTCTGGAAGATTTACGCCGAAAAGACCCGAATCGATGCCACCGCAGTTTCCGACGCCGTCCGCAAGGAATACGAAGGCGAGCAGACGAAAGCGAAAGCGCTAAAGAAAATGCCGCACTTGCGGCAGCTTCCGAGCTACTGGACACCCTATCTGCATGCGAAATCGGAAACGCTGGTCGAGCCTGAAACCGGCGTCGCGCGCGAGAAACTTGAAGAGATTACCGATGGGTTGATGCGCATTCCCCAGGGCTTCCATCTGCATCCGAAGCTCGCGAAATTACTCGAGCAGCGGGCCGAAATGGGCCATGGCAAGCGCGCCACCGATTACGGATTCGCCGAACTACTTGCCTATGGCTCGCTCGTACTCGAAGGCACACCCATTCGCCTCACCGGCCAGGACTCGCAGCGCGGCACCTTCAACCAGCGTCACGCCGTCCTGATCGACAGCGAGACCGAACACAACTACCTGCCTCTCTCTCACCTCTCACGCACACAGGCGTTTTGCGAAATCCACAATTCGCCGCTTTCCGAAGCCGCATGCCTCGGCTTTGAATACGGCTTCAGCCGTGACTATCCGGAAGCTCTCGTCTTGTGGGAAGCGCAGTTCGGTGACTTCGTGAACGGCGCGCAAATTATCATCGACCAGTTCTTGAGCGCCAGCGAAGACAAGTGGGCGCTTCCGACAGGTCTCGTCCTGCTTCTACCGCATGGCTACGAAGGCCAAGGCCCCGAACATTCCAGCACGCGCATCGAGCGCTTCTTGCAACTCGCCGCCGAAGACAACGTTGTCATCTGCCAGCCATCCAACGCGGCAAACTACTTTCACATGCTCCGCCGCCAGGCGAAGCGCTCGTGGCGCAAGCCGCTCATTGTCTTCACGCCGAAGAGCATGCTGCGCCATCCCGAAGCAAGTTCCGATCTCTCCGAGTTTTCGCGTCCGTACTTCCTCCCGCTCGTTCCCGATAGCGAAGTAAAGGATGCCAAGCGCATTTTAATCGCGAGCGGAAAAGTCGGCCACGAGCTGCGTGCCGAGCGCCGCAAGCGCAAAGACACCAGCACCGCGATCTTCTTCCTTGACCAGCTCTATCCATTGCCGAAGCGCGAAATCGCCGAAGCCATCGGCGCCAATCCCAACGCTCACGAAATCGTCTGGGTTCAGGAAGAGCCCGCTAACATGGGCCCGTATTCGTATGTAATGCCGCGCCTGCAGCGTATCGCCGAAAACCAAGGTCGTCGTATTCGCGCCGTCAAGCGCTCAGCCAGCGCCAGCCCGGCCACCGGCTCCGCCAAAGCTCACGAACTGGAACAAAAGACGCTGTTGAGCCTAGCCTTCACCACCGCACA
Organism: Acidobacteriota bacterium; assembly: GCA_019239815.1. The sequence goes on along the minus strand of JAFAZL010000589.1, from coordinate 1,498 downwards.
CACCGGCGAATAACCGTCGTTTCGACTTCATTCGCGGCCGAAAAAGAATCTTCTGTAGAGGCGGCGCTTGCTCCGCCCGACGTCAGCCCGACCGCCCAGCGCTAGAGTTCGACAATAATTTGCCGCAGCTTGCTCGCAATCTCCTCCGGCGGCGTCCCCGCCGAAAACCGCACCGAAGACCCAATCCGAATCACAATCTCCCCGCGCTTCGCAATGCGTCGCCCTTCACGCCTCATTTTCCAAACGCCGTCGATCCGCATCGGCACAATCGGCACATTCAAATTTTCAGCAAGCAAACCAATCCCGCTCTGAAATTTATCCATCTCGCCGGTCGCGGTGTCATTCCCGTGCCCTTCCGGAAAAACAAGGACGCTGTAACCGCGATCGATCGCCGTGCCGGCAAAACGGAAGCTTTCACGAAAACCCGAATTCTGCGGCAATGGAAACGTTGTGAAAAGGGCCGTCATGAGCCAGTAGCCGACTTGATGGGCCCAGCGCCTCGCGAAAGACCATTCGCGCGGCGGATGCCGCATCATCTGCAGCGTTTCTCCGCCGACGGCAGTCGCCAGCCTGTGCCGGTATCGCCGCGGCAATGCCGCCATGATGAGCCCGCTGTCGTCGCGCCGGGTCACGTGGTTCGAAACGATGAGGATCGGTCCGCGCAGTTCGCGGAGGTAGTCCCGGCCAACGATTCGCGGATGTCCAAAAAACTGTGTCGCCGGCCAAACCAGCGCGTAGTAAACAGCCAGCCGAATCCATCGCATCGGCGCGCTCAGTGTCCACAACGGATAAACGAAATCCGTTCGTCGCGCGGAAGGCGCCTGCAGCAACTTCTCGATGTCGCCGACGGTCTTCGCCTGCGAAAACTGCGTTTCGTTCAACTCGACTTGATAACGCTCTTCAAGCGCGCTCATCAGCTCGACCCGATCGAGTGAGCTGAGATTGAGCTGGTTCTCCGGTTGCTGCGCCACCCCGCTCTTCGCGGCAAACTTTTGGAGCATCGTGCTTAACTCCCCGGCGCGACCTTCACCGGTCGGCGCTGCGCTCGCGTTTTCTCCACCGCCGTTAAGCACCTGCATCGTCGCCGCTGTAATTGTGCCGAGCCGCGGCTTCCCCGTCGGCGTTCGCGGAAAATCCGCATCCGGCCAGACGATCCAGTTTCGCATTCGCTGATATTCCGCCAGCGAACCGTTCGCGTTCTCAATCGCTCGCGCCGCCGCTTCGTCTGTGCTCCTACGTTCACCTGCATTGCCGCCCTCCATCAGCAGCACCGCGCAAGGCTCCGCATTGCCGCCGCGCTCGATCGCCACGACCACGCAGTCCCTCACACCCACTTGCAGCCGCAGAGCTTGCTCTAGATCAGCCGGATACACATTCAATCCCGCCGGCGTAACGATCACATTTTTCTTCCGCCCTCGGAATCGCAGATTCCCGTCTGCGTCGAGCTCACCGACGTCTCCGGTCTGCAGCCACGCTTCACCCCCGGTCGTCTGTACAC
>JAFAZL010000560.1 GCA_019239815.1 Acidobacteriota bacterium | reverse complement strand
ACCCGAGGCATAGTTCCCTAACTCCCTTCAATTCCGATCCGGCGAGAAGGGACCTGATGCCGGCGATGCGCTACCCGCGGGCGTGCAACCTTTCGGCACGCCCGATGAGTCCCAGATTTCTGCTGAACCTGAAAGTCGGATCACGCTTCGATGATTTGGTTCCGCACTGCGTATCGGACCAACTCGCTCACCGAATGTAGCTCGAGCTTGCGCATAATGTTCGCTCGATGGGTTTCAGCGGTTTTCACGCTGATGCCCAATGCAACCGCTACTTCCTTGCTGCTCTTGCCTTCCGCGAGCAATTGCACGATTTCTCTTTCGCGCGAGGTGAGGCGACTGCGCAGCAAAGCTTGCGGATCAGGCGCCGCGTGCGGACGGCTGAATCCGTCCAACAACATGTCGGCGGCACGTGCGGTGAAAAAGGAGCGATGATTTGACAGCGCTTCGACGGCAGACACCAGATCTTTGTCCGCATCGGACTTCATGATGTAGGCGCGAACGCCGGCTTCGACAATCTCTCGCACCAACTGGTCGGAAAAGTGAAGCGTCAGAATCAGAATTTCAGTTCGGGGAAGACTTTTCTTGATGCGGCGCGCCGCCTCGAGACCATTCAGGTCGGGCATGCTGATGTCCATCACCACGATATCCGGCCGAAGTTGTTCCGCTACCGTTACCGCCTCGCGACCTGTCTTCGCCTCAGCTACAACTTCCCAACCTGCATGCGCGGTGAGCAACTGCTTCAAACCGCGTCGAATTATGTCGTGATCGTCCGCAACTACGATTCGAAGAGCCATTAATCAATTTAGCCGGATGATGCTCCGCTTCCTCTCGATGGGTTCGATAAAGCGACCTGGGGACCCTGCTGCGTAATCATTTAGCACACTCCGAGCCAGATACATACCTTTTTCCCTGTATTTTGACAGCGGCGAAACTGAATTTTGTTCGCCTTGCTTTTGCGTTTCTCTACGGAGTGGACTGTTATACCTTCGCTCTTCGTCTTACGCGCAGGATGGAAAATAAGGCTTGGCGCCTGCTCCGCTACACGAATACATGGATTGTTCTGTCGGAGCGTCGGATATCTAATGCGCGGGCGGAGGTTGAAAGCCCCAGACCCGACCTCTGAACGCCGCGGGATAAGGGGCGACTACACACATGATAACCATACTCGTTGTGATTCTGCTCTTGGTTGCGCTGGGTGCTCTCCCGACCTGGCCGTACAGCCAAGGTTGGGGATATTACCCGAGCGGCGGCCTTGGGCTCGTCGTTCTCGTACTCGTCATACTCTTGCTGCTTGGGCGCATATAGCGAAATTTTGAATCGGGCTGCGAGCGGACACGTGCGGTCGTCGACCTTCGTGTTCGCTCGCAATTGTTGCAGGTCGGCTTTCGTGTGGCTTGATTTTCTACTTCATTCGACAGGTTGTTGACTCGAGAAATCTCAAGGCTCTTTACTGGCACAGGAGAGTTGATGCCTGCCATTCCCGGCTCTTCGCAGACAGAACTCCAGCCGCGCCCGATGGTGCGCATCGTCGGCCTGCTTTGGGTCGTCGTCATCGCCATCATCGTGGCCTTCGCCTATTTCGCTAGCTCTCTCTGCATCACTTTTCTTCTCTCCGGCTTTCTCGCTCTTCTTTGCGACCCGATTCCGACATATCTCGAGCGGTTCCGTATTCCGCGCGTTCTCTCAACCGGATTCCTTATCGTTACCGCATTGCTGGGTTTGGGTCTCGCGATCCGCGCCTCGTACGGCCGGGCGAACCAGATCATCGAAGATTTACCTGACTACGCCGATCGCATTCACGACGCCTTCGAACCCATCAATCAACGCATCGAAAAAGTTCAAAAATCTGCCGGTAGCATTACGGCCACTCCTGCGCCCATCACAAAACGCCAACCGCAAGTCGTGCGTGTCGACGAACACCCGGCCTGGCCTTCGTATCTAATTCGCGGCGTCGGCAGCGTTTGGGGTGCCGTGATCGTCGGCGGCATCGTTCCGTTTCTCATGTTCTTCATGCTCGTGCGGAAGTCACATCTCTACGGCTGGCTGGCGCACACCTTCGGGGAAAAGACCGACGTTCCTCAGTTCACCGCTTTGCTGGCCAAGATGGTGCGCGGCTACGTCGTCGGAAACGTCATCATCGGCGCCGCTATGGCCGCGGTGATGGTAGCCATCCTCTGGGGGCTGAGGATCCCGGGTTACCTTCCACTCGGAATCGCTAGCGGCTTCCTGAATTTGGTTCCCTTCCTTGGAGCAATTCTCGCTGCCGGATTGCCGCTCTTTTCTTCCATCCTTCAATTCGATTCGCCAGGTCCCTTTATCGTGATCTGTGTTGCTGCCATCGCGTCGCATATCATCTCGGCCAACTTCCTGATCCCGAGGTTCATCGGCTCGCGTGTGAACATCGGCCCTGTGGCTGCCACCATGGGAATGCTCTTCTGGGGCTGGCTCTGGGGCATCATGGGCGTATTGTTGGCTGTGCCCCTGACTGCCTTTGTGAAACTTGTCGCCGATTGCCACCCATCCTTGATTCACATTTCAAATTTACTCGCCGAAAAGCCTCGCGGCGTACCACGATGGGCCCAGGCCGGCACCGATCGCGTGGCCCGCGCAGTGCCTTTTTTCATCCGGCATTTGCGCACAGATGCAAAAGACTAGTCTCCCCCGATCACCGCAAAGAATTTGCCCTCTCTAAGTTTCGAGTTCCCTTCCCCTTAACAACTTCGCCTGACCTGTACCTCCGATTACACAAGTATTACAGAGCGATTTCCGCCCGCATGCTACGGTCGTAATCGTGTGATGCGCGTAGCCCGCGCCGAGGACCCCGCGAATGAGCCTTCTGCATGACGACCGCACGTTTAAAGCGCCACTGAACTGGACGACCACTTCTTTCATGCTTATGTTTCACGTCGGCGCGATCGCCGCTCTCTTCTTCTTTTCTTGGAAAGCGCTCGCCGTCGCCGTCGTGCTCTACTGGATCGCCGGCAGCCTTGGCATCGGCATGGGCTACCATCGCCTGCTGACGCACCGCGGTTACAAAACTCCGCTCTGGCTCGAATACGTGCTCACCACCTGCGGCACTCTCGCTCTCGAAGGCGGCCCCATCGCTTGGGTTGCCACGCACCGCATCCATCACCAGAACACCGACAAAGAAGGCGATCCGCATTCGCCGCAAGACGGCGGCTTCTGGGCGCACATGGGCTGGATCATCACCGGCCAGGCGATGCATCAGAACACGGCCGAGCTTCTCCCCTACGTTCCCGACCTCCGCAAACACAAGTTTTATATGTGGATCAGCAAGTACCACTGGGTGCCCATCACGGTGCTCGCCGTCATCACGCTCGCTTTCGGCGGCTTGTCCGTAATGCTCTGGGCGGTATTCCTTCGCACCGTGCTCGGCCTGCACTCCACCTGGCTCGTCAACTCCGCTACGCACATGTGGGGCTCGCGTCGCTTCCTCACAACCGATACTTCGACCAACAGCTTTTGGGTCGCCATCCTCACCTTCGGCGAGGGCTGGCACAACAACCATCACGCCGTTCCAATTGCTGCGAAGCACGGCCTCGCGTGGTACGAGATCGACATGAATTGGTGGGGCATCTCCACGCTCAAGGCGCTCGGCCTCGCCTGGGACATAAAGCTCAACCAGCTTACGCCCGAAGCTCACGAAGCCCAGCGCGCCGCCGCCCCAGCGCCGGCACTAACGAACGACAGCGTTACAGCGTTGCCCATCCTGCCCGTAGTCGAAGAAGAACTCGTCTCCGGCGACTAAGTTCTGAGAAATTGGGTGCCCCACCCTTGCCTTTCAAGGGGTGGGGTCTTTTCTTTCCATCGCCCAGTTCTTCTCAAGCCTCAACCCTGTCCCGCTTCGCCGCCCTTCCAGTAAACTAGCCTTACCGATGCGCATCACCAGCCGCACAAGAACCATCGCCTTCTTCATCACCCTCGGCGCTGTCCTCACCGCCGTCGCGATCTTCCTCAACGTCAGCTGGATTATCTACCACTCGCGCAGCATCGTCCCGCTCATCCTCGGAATCGTTTTCTTCGCCGCGATCATTGCCGGCCTCGTCGTCTATACGATTTTCATCGTCCGCGAAATCAAGCGCAACGAACGCCAGGACAGCTTCCTCAACGCCGTAACGCATGAGCTGAAAACACCGATCGCCAGCATCCGTCTCTATCTCGAAACCCTCCAAACCCGCCCGATCGACGAAGCCCAGCGCCGCGAGTTCTACCGCATCATGCTCGAAGATTCCGAGCGCCTCCTCGGCACCGTCGAGCAAGTCCTCAAAGCCGGCGAAGCGCGGCACCTCACCCACAAGCGCAATTGGCAGGAGATCAACTTCGGCGCCGTCGTCACCGACACTCTCGAACTCGCCCGCCTTCGCCATCATCTTGCCCCCGAACTGCTTCGCTTTGGCGCTCCGCCCAAAGACGATCTGATCGTCATGGGCAATCCCGAAGAACTTCGCACCGCCGTCTTCAATCTCTTCGACAACGCCGTGAAATATTCCGGCGGAAAGAAAGACATCGTCGTCGATGTCCGCACGCCCGACATCGACACGATTTCCCTCAGCGTTCGCGACCAAGGCATCGGCATCCCGCGGCCCGAACTCAAACGCATTTTCAATCGCTTTTATCGCGTTCAGAATCCGGCCACCGGACAAGTCAAAGGCACCGGCCTCGGCCTCTTCATCGTTCGCGCCGTCGCCCGCCGCTACGGTGGTGATGCCTTCGCCGAAAGCGGCGGCGAAGGCCAGGGCAGCACTTTCACGCTCACGCTTCCGCGGGTCTATCGCGCATGAGCCGCATCCTCATCGTCGAAGACGAAACGCATCTCGCTGAAGGCCTGCGCTTCAATCTCGAAGCCGAAGGCCACTCCGTTCACATCAGCGGCAAAGGCGAAGAAGCGCTCGACCTCCTCCTGAAAGACGACTCCGACTTCGAAGCGCTCGTTCTCGATGTGATGTTGCCAGGGAAGGACGGCTTCACCGTCGCTCGCGAATTGCGCGAAGCAAAAAACTACATCCCGCTGCTGATGCTAACCGCGCGTGGGCGCCCAGAGGACGTGCTAAAGGGTTTCGAATCCGGCGCTGACGACTATCTTCCCAAACCCTTCAATCTCGCGATCTTGCTCGCGCGCCTCGAAAGCCTGCTCCGCCGTAAAAACTGGCATCAAGCGTCATCGGAGTCGGCCTCATCGCCAGCGGCACGCTCGGCGCAAAATGGCAGTGCAGCTCCCTCAATTGTCGCAGCCACCGAAAAATTTTCGTTCGATGGCAAAACCTTCGATTTCGAAACGCTCCAGCTCAAAGTCGGCAAGCAATCTTTCCAACTCACCCTGATGGAAGCCGAACTCCTTCGCTATCTCATCCGCAACACCGGCAAACCCGTCTCACGCAAATCGATCCTCCAAGACGTCTGGAATCTCCACGAAGACACCGACACTCGCGCCATCGACAATTTCATCGTTCGCCTCCGCCGCTACATCGAACGCGACCCCACGAAGCCTCGCCACCTCCTCACAGTGCGAGGTCTCGGCTACCAGTTCGTCGTCGAACCGAAAAAATGATCGCCTAGCTCCCACGCCGTTCGTCTCGTTACGCGACTGCTACCTAGGTAACGTTTTGGGCAACAAATTTTCGGCACACCAGGTCTCAGACTCCCGCCGCGTTGTAGATTCGCTCGCAAGGAGTCCCATGCCCCTTCATAATTCGACCTACTCGAACAGCTTGCCAAAAACGAAAACCTTCGAACTCGACGGCAACATGTGGGCCACCGACGAAAGCACCTTCAAAGTCCTCGAACGCCAGTCCTCCCTCGGAGCCGAACGAGTCGCCGGTTGGTATTTCGCCTTCTGCGTCGGCGCAGGCACAATCGTCCGCGTCTCCGTCCCGGAAACCGAAACTAGCAACTAACGCACAGAGTCACACGAAAGCCCTCTAGAATGTCATTCGAGGCGCATCACCAAATCGTTCGGGATGCCAAGCTTTCCTCATTAAGTAGCCTTTGACTCTGGCCGCTCTTTCCGGCTCAATCACTCTCTTCCGCTTTTTCGCCACCGTTAACAGCGCGTTCTCCCCATCGCTTCCGGCAAGCCTTTCGAAACGCTTGACCGCCACATCGGTCCCTACCAAAAGAAATTCTTCAGGGTGTGAACTTCGCCGGAGCATCAGGAACTTGCGCTCCAGGTCAGGATTCCAGGTAACCTCTCGCGCCGATTTAAGTTCGACAACGTCGGCAACAATTCTCCAGGTGCCTTTGTCGAAGATGGTCGGTGGCATGGACAACGCTCTCTGAACATAAAGATATGTTCCGTCCGGAAAGAGATACAGCGCCGTCCTCACGGCGGAACTGTCGGCAACCTTCCCATTTTCGTCCGGCGGATTTCTGTAAACCCCTGCGATCTCCGTTGAATTGGCGTGCAGCGTTTCTACCGCCACCTGAGAACGAATTCGGCCGAACGGACTTTCAACCGACTGACCGGCGCCGGCTCGAGAAACAAGCAAGAACAGACACACCAGTGAGATCATCTCGACCTCCAACGTGTGAGTCAGTCTTTCAGGGTCTAGATGAATAGACGGTTAATTGACAGGTGTCGAACCGCCGTCCAGCTGTGTCGAGCGACGTAGGAGAACTTGGGCGCGGGAATTCGACCTCCAGGCGTGATGGGCATCGAACTATCAGCTTAGTGTTTCGCTCAATCTTCGGCTGGCAGGGAATGATGTTCGTGCACGATGCGCCATCGCCCATCGCGCTTGCGAAATCCCATCGTCAAACGAAATTGGAGGTTTTCTTTTTCACCGTTTCGATCTCTGCTGAGGCACTTTCCGACTGCGGTCGCAAAAGCAACGTCCTGCCCCGCCGTAACTTC
>JAFAZL010000329.1 GCA_019239815.1 Acidobacteriota bacterium | reverse complement strand
GCGGAAACTGCGCAGATGGGGCGGGCGCCCGCGCTTGTCGGGCCACAGCGTAATGGGAATCTCCGTGATTTTCGCGCGCAGTTGCGCGGCCTTGATCACAAACTCCGATGCAAACTCCATCCCTGTACTGCGCAAATCCATCTGATCGTAAATCGCGCGCGTAAACCCGCGCATGCCGCAGTGGCTGTCTCCAATCCCCGCGCGAAAGAAAAGATTGAGCAGCCGCGAGAGTCCGGGATTCCCGATGTACCTGTGGTGCCACGGCATCGCGCCGCGTTTGATTTCGCCGCGAAAGCGATTGCCCATCACCACGTCGTAACCTTGTCGCCACATCTCGACAAACCGCGGAGCATCGCCAAAGTCGTAGCTATCGTCGGCGTCGCCCATGATGATGAACTGTCCGCGGGCTGCGGCGATTCCCGCTCGTAACGCCGAGCCGTATCCTCGGGCCGGAACGTTCACGACTCGCGCTCCGAGTTTTCCGGCAATATCGATCGAGCCATCGGTCGAACCATTGTCCGCGACGACCACTTCCCCGCGCAGACCAGCCGACCTAAGCGCATCGAGCGCTTTGCCGACACAGATGCCGATCGAGTTCGCTTCGTTGAGGCACGGAATCACGACGGAGACGTCGACAGGTCTCTCCGAGGGTTCGGGCGACGATTGTGTCGTCGCGGCTGTTTTGAAGGTTTCCGTCGTCAACTCTGGATTCTCAACCCACTGCGCGACCGAGCGGGCAAGCGCTCGCAGCTTCCCTTTGCATTTTCGGAATCCGCCATTATTATGACGCCTTCGTTTGCGAGCCCGGCCGTCCCCTCACGATAGGATGCTCTCGCAATGAAGCCCTGAGAATCCATTGTCTAACATATCCGACGGCACAACGACCACTGCGGCGGTTCCGACAAGTTCCTCGGTCGCTCGATCGAGTGGGGGACTGCTCAAGGTACTTGGCATGTGGTTTGGTATCGCCGCCGCAGTCGGAAACACGATTGCCGCGGGTATCGTGCGATCGCCCGGCGACATCGCCCAGTGGCTGCCCAACATTTACCTCTTCTTCGGCGTTTGGATCGCCGGCGGTCTCTACGCGCTCGTCGGCGCGTCGTCGATGGCTGAACTTGGCGCGTCGATTCCGCGAAGCGGTGGCCAATACAATTTCTCGCGGCGTGCCATCGGCGACTACGCCGGCTTCATCGTCGGATGGAGCGACTGGCTCTCGACTTGCGGCACCGCCGCGGCGGTCGCGATCGTAATCGCGGAGTACAGCGGCGCATTGTTCGCGCCGCTCTCGGGTCACGTTCAGTCCATCGCCGTCAGCGTGATCGCCGCGTTCTTTCTTCTACAGTGGCGCGGCATCAAGTGGGGCAGTAGCACACAGCTCGTCACTGCCGCGCTGAAAACGATCGCGTTCCTCGTTGTCGTAGTAGCGTGCTTCGCCTTCGGAGGTCACGGGCGGGATACAGCTCCGGCAATGGCTGCCGCAACCGGAGCGACACATTCAGCGTCCCCGCCGATCTTGCAATCGGGATGGCCGCTCGCCATCGCCATCATGCTCGCGCTGCAGGCCGTCCTGTACACGGTCGACGGATGGGATGGTGTTGTTTACTTCGGCGAGGAGGTGCGAAATCCGGGGCGCGACGTACCTCGTGCGATTTTCGGCAGTGTGTTTTCCATCATGGGGATCTATCTCCTGATCAACGCCGCCGTCCTATATGTTCTTCCGCTCAGTCAAGTCGCGGGCAATACGTTCTCCCTTGGAACCGCCGCCGAGCGCATCTTCGGTCCTTATGGCGACACCGTGATTCGCTCGATCATGCTCATTTCGCTCGCGTCTTGCATGAACGCCAATCAACTTTTCTGCTCGCGAACTCTTTACGCCATGAGCTGCGACGGCCTCTTCTTTCGTCGCGCGGCAAGGGTCAACACGGGCGGTACTCCTGCGTTCGCTCTCTTTCTCAGCACCGTGGTTGCGATTGTATTTGTTCTCTTTTCGTTCGAACGCGTCATCGCCATGCTTTCTTTTTTCTTTGTCGCGAACTACACGCTTTCCTACGCGTCACTCTTTCTGCTGCGTCGAAAAGAGCCCGCAATGCCCCGTCCGTATCGCGCGTGGGGATATCCGTATACCACGGGAATCGCGCTGGCGGGATCAATCTTGTTCCTGATTGGATCGATTGCGACCGATCGCAATAATGCGCCACTGGCGCTTCTGATGCTGCTTCTGAGCTATCCGCTTTATCGGCTGGTGAAATACGCGGGCAAAGACCGAAGTAAAGAAGCAATGATGTAACGAAGTAACGACAAAAACCAAGACGCCCTGTCGTCGCTTCGTTACTTCAATCAGATTTTTTCGGCGATGCTTTTACCTTGCAGGAACAGGAGCAAGTAGTCCGGCCCGCCGGTCTTTGAATCGGTGCCCGACATGTTGAAGCCGCCGAACGGATGCGCGCCAACCATCGCGCCGGTGCACTTGCGATTGAGATAGAGATTGCCTACGTGGAAGGCCT
>JAFAZL010000291.1 GCA_019239815.1 Acidobacteriota bacterium | reverse complement strand
TGCAGCGGCCACGGTGCGTGCTGGATTTCGCCTCGTGTGATTTTGCCTTTGGCATCGACGGCGTAGAGGCAGTAGCGCTCGGTCAGGAAATGTTCAAGCGTGCCGGGCTGTGGGTGGAAGATTTCGCCGATTGGGCGATAGCGCATCTGCAATTTTGCTTTGGCGGCGCCGCGATGGGTTCGTTCGCTGCTGTATTCGATCCAGTCGTTGCGATTCTCGCAACGCATGCGCGCCTTGAAATACGGAAGGTGAAACCAGGTGCGAGCGACGCTGACGGCGATTGCATTGGCTGCGTCGAGGCTGAAGAACCACACGCCCGGCTTGCCGCCGTGCGTGACGTAAGTACGCACGTTGAGCTCGGGGAATGCAGAGAGTGAGGGCAAGGCCGGCGTCGCGCGCAGACGAACGCCTGACATGCGGAACGGGACTACGCCAATCCACGCTTCGCCCTGAAACGTATCAATATCGAGCGGGGCGGGAATGAGGGGACGCAGTCGTTTCACATCAATCGGCCAATGCGCGAAAAGCAAATCGTGCCAACTTTGCGACATGATCCACGGGCCGCCGGGTAGCGGCCACGGACGATGCGCGACTTCGATCAGAGCGCGATGCATCGAACCTCGCTCGGTCGATGTGCCGCGCGATGTGGATCAATCTTTTTGCCCAGGTTTGCCGGCAGGGCGCGGCTCGACAGCTTCATCGGTTCAATATACCCTTCGATGGAGCGCGAGAATCGAATTCTCTGCATTCAAAACAGATGATCAGAGCCTTTAGATCGGCGCAATTGAAATTTTCAACCAGCCGGTGAATCCAAGTAGCCGGAATTGACCGACACAGATTCGAAAAATTCCCAAACGATAGAAGGAGCGAACGATGCAACGCAAAGCGAGCGCGGTGTGGCAGGGCGATCTCAAGAGCGGCAAGGGCACGATTTCGACCGATAGCGGGACGCTGAAGCAGACGCAGTATTCCTTCAGCACGCGATTTGAGAACGGCGTCGGGACGAACCCCGAAGAATTGCTGGCGGCGGCGCACGCGGGTTGCTTCACGATGGCGCTTTCGGCGCAGCTCGGAGCGGTGGGACTGAAGGCGGACAAGCTGGAAACGACGGCGACGATTTCGCTGGAGAAAGTGGGCGATGGATTTTCCATCACTAAGAGCCACTTGGATCTGGTGGCGAAGGTGCCCGGTGCGGACAAAGCGAAGTTTGACACGGCGGTGAAAAATGCGGAGACGGGGTGTCCGGTATCGAAGCTCTTTAAGGCGGAGATTACGGTGAATGCGCGGTTGGAGTCGTAAGGCGCGAGCGTTGAAGACGGCGCTTGCGCACGAGGATTGGTCGGGCGTGGTGACTAAAGAAAGCAGATCCCTCGCTTCGCTCGGGATGAGGGGTTGTTGCTGTTTGTTGATGGTTGCCAAGAATTGATGGAAATCCGCACCCTCTGAAAGCTGAGGGTGCGGCACCCAATGGCCGTCGCTCATCAACCGAATCGCGCTAAGTGCTGAGGTCCCAGCTCACAGATATGCAAGCGGTGATTCCCAATCCCGGAGCGTTTGTCGGCGGCATTGCGATCTTTTTGGTCGTGGTGTGGGACGCGTTTGAGGCGATTATTTTGCCGCGGCGCGTGACGAGGAAATTTCGGCTGACGCGGATGTTTTATCGCGTGACGTGGGGAATCGCGCGGTTTGTGGCGAATCTTTTTTCGTCGCGCAAGACGCGAGAAACGCTGCTGGGATTTTTCGGGCCGAGTTCACTGTTGCTGCTGCTTGCGGTGTGGGCAGTCGGTCTCGTGCTGGGATTTGGAATGATGCAGTACGGTGCGGGGTCGGCGGTGAATGTCACCGGCGGGCAGCCGGGCTTCATGACCGATTTTTATTTGAGCGGCACAACATTTTTCACGCTGGGCCTGGGAGATGTTGTCCCGCGTTCGCATCTGGCCCGTGCGCTGGTTGTGGCTGAGGCTGGATTCGGATTTGGATTTTTGGCGGCGATCATCGGGTATCTGCCGTTTATTTACGGATCTTTCTCGGATCGCGAGATCGAGATTACGCTGCTCGATTCGCGTGCGGGAACGCCGCCGACGGCGGGGGAATTGTTGCGGCGGCATGCTTATCCTGGTGGGCGCGAGGCGCTGCGCGAGTTGTTGAAGGATTGGGAGCGATGGTCGGCGGAATTGATGGAGAGCCACCTGTCGTACCCCGTGCTCGCGTATTTTCGCTCGCAACACGACAATCAGTCGTGGATTGCGTCGTTGACGGCGATTCTCGACACGTGCGCGTTGATGAAGGTGTGCATCGAAGACGCGTGCGAGAAGCAGGCGCAACTTACGTATGCGATTGCGCGGCACGCGGTGGTGGATTTGTCGCAGGTTTTCAATACGCCGCCGCGGGCGCTGCCGTTTGAGCGAATCCCAGCGGAAGATTGGGCGCGGCTGCGCGATACTCTGGCGCAAGATGGATTGATTTTGAAGGATACGGGCGACGCGCGGGAAAAATTGGCGCAACTGCGCGCGCAGTATGAGCCTTACATTTATGCGCTGGCGACGTACTTGAATCAGAGTTTGCCGACGTGGATTCCGAAGGGTAAGGGCAAGGACAATTGGCAGACGACGGCTTGGGGAGTGGCGGCGGGTCTGACGGAGAAGAAGGCGGAGGCGGTTGTGGTGGATGATCATTTCTAGAAGAGAAAAGCGAAGTAAGGAAGCAATGAAGTAAGAGACGACGATTGGAGCGCGGCGGGCCGTTGAATTTGTGGCAAGACGCGGCGGTCGGGCGGAGCAAGCCCCGCCCCTACAAACGGAATTTTGAACTGAATGGGGGAACAAAAAAATGAAAGCGATTCAAGTGCAGGAATTTGGCGGGCCGGAAGTTTTGAAGCTGGTAGAGATTCCGACACCGAAGCCGGCGGCGG
>JAFAZL010000234.1 GCA_019239815.1 Acidobacteriota bacterium | reverse complement strand
TTCGTCAGTGAAATCGTCGCCGTTTCTTTCTTCCGCTCCTCATCATCCGCTTCCGCCGACTTCACGGTCTTCGGCTTCATTACGCTGTTCAAATACACGTCCGCAACTTGCGTAGCGCGTCGCGTCGGATCTGCGCTTCCTAGATTGCACAGCGTCGCCACTGAAAAATGTTGATCGGGAAAGCGCATCAACTGCGCCCGGTATCCTCCCCACGATCCTCCGTGGCTCACCATGCGCAGCCCGCGATACTCCGAAACGACCAGCCCCTTCGCATAGTTCAGCCTCTTGCCGTCATTCAGCTTTGCCGTCTCCTGCAACTCCGCCAGCAAGATCTTCCCGCCCACTTGCCCGCTGTAAAAATTTTCATCCCACTTCAGCAAGTCTTCGATGGTCGTATGCACCGCGCCGTCGCCAGTCTGCTCGAAATACGAAACGTTGAGCGTGAATCCATCCTTCTTTTCGTTTTCGTCATAAGCCATCGCGCGTTCCGGCACGAGCGCTCGGTGATTGTTGCGAAACTGCGTGTGCGTCATCTGCAGCGGTGAAAAAATATTCTCCGCGGCAAAATCGCGCAGCGTTTTACCGCTCACGCGCTCCACAATTACCGACAGCAGAAAAAATCCTGTGTTGCTGTACAGATATTTCGACCCCGGTGCAAAATTTAGCCCCTTCTGCCGCACGATCAGCGCCAGTGCGTCCGCGTCCGTCGTCACGCTGTCGATGTTCACGCCTGCGATATCGAACAGCGTCAAGTAATCGCGCAGGCCGCTCGTGTGATTCAGCAGATTCAGAATCATGATTTTCTTTCCGTAGTCCGGCAGTTCCGGGATGTACTTATGTACGTCGTCTTCAACGGAAAGCTTCCCCGCTTTTTCTAGCAGCAAAATGCTCGTCGCCGTGAATTGCTTCGAGGCAGATCCAATGTCGAAAACTGACTTCGGCGAAATCGGCACGTTCTCCTCGATATTCGCCAGCCCGTAGCCCTTCTCATAAATAATCTGCCCGCCGCGATAAACCCCAAGCGCGCATCCCGGCGACCCAGCCGCAGTTAAGTCCTGAAATACCTCATCGACCGCCGCTTCCAGCTTCTGTTGGTTGCCGTTGCTTTTCGCGGCTGCATTTTGAACCGCGTTTTCGACACTCGAAGCCCATCCCGCATTTGACGCGCTCAAAATCGCGCCAATCGCCAAAGTTCCGCACCATGCTCGCCAGAATGTCATTCGCCCTCGCCCGAAAACGCGCGCCCGAGTTTATCCGCAACCGCCGTATCCTTCAACGCTTGCGCGTCTGAGACTCCTTTGTAGGGGCGGGGCTTGCTCCGCCCGGTCGACCCGTCTTGTCACAATTCATCCTCACGGCATTATGTTGTACGGGCGCAGCACCGCTGCGCCCCATGCCGCACTATCACCGCATCTTGAATCTCGCGTTCTTGCTAAACTCCCACCGTGCTAACCGCTATCACCCGCGCCGTCAGCCCCGCCCTCGCCAATTGCGAACTCACCTTCGTCGATCGCCAGCCCATCGACATCGCCAAAGCCCAACAGCAACACTCCGCCTACGAACATCTCCTCGCCAAACTCGGCATCCACGTCCACTCTCTCGCCGCCGAACCGAATCTACCCGACTCGATGTTCGTCGAAGATCCCGCCATCGTGCTCGACGAAACCGCCGTCATCCTCCCGCTCGGCACAAAATCGCGCCAGCCCGAAGCTGAATCGCTCGCGAAAGCCTTGGTACCGTTCCGCAAACTCGCCCACATCACCGCTCCCGCCGCCATCGAAGGTGGCGACATCCTCCGCATCGATCGCACTCTCTACGTCGGCCAAACCACACGCACCAATGCCGAAGGTGTCCGCCAACTCGCCGCCATTCTCGCCCCTCACAACTACAAAGTCGTGCCAGTTCCAGTCACCGGGTGTCTCCATCTGAAATCCGCCGTAACGTATCTGGGCCGCAACACACTCCTCGCAAATCGCCCTTGGTTCGATACGAAACCCTTCGCTAATTTCCAATGGGTCGACGTCGACCCCGCAGAATCTCACGCCGCCAACGCGCTGGCGATCTCCCACACGGTCATCTTTCCCGCCTCTTTCCCCAAAACCCGTGTCCGCATCGAGTGCGCCGGCTTTCACGTAACCCCGCTCGACATCTCCGAACTCCAGAAAGCCGAATCCGGACTAACCTGTTCCAGCCTCATCTTCACCACCAGCACGCAGTAGCCGCGTTCGAACCTCCACGATTGTTTCCCGACGCGCGTTGTGCCATCTTGCGTTCGCAATCCCAAAGGGCCATTGCCGATTATCTGGTGAGGAAATCGTGAAAGCGATCGTCTACTACCAATACGGGCCCCCGGACATTCTCCGCTGTGAAGAGATTGAGAAGGTTACTCCCGGTGACGGCGAGGTCTCGCTCAAAATTCGCGCTGCTTCACTCAATCCTTACGATTGGCATTTCATGCGCGGCCTACCGTACGGGATCCGGCTCATGGTAGGCATCGGCAAGCCCAAGAACAAGCGACTCGGCGCTGACGTTGCTGGCGTTGTTGAATCGGTCGGCCGAAACGTTACCCAGTTCAAACCCGGCGATGCCGTTTACGGCGTGTGCCAGGGTGCATTTGGTGAGTTTGTCTGCACCGCCCAAAACAAACTTGTGAAAAAACCGGATTCCGTGTCCTTCGAACACGCCGCATCCGTGCCGATTGCGGCGCTGACCGCCCTCCAAGCGCTACGTGACAAAGGAATGATACGGCCGCAGCAAAGTGTTTTGGTCAACGGCGCTTCCGGTGGTGTCGGCACCTTCGCCGTCCAGATTGCCAAATCGCTCGGCGCGAAAGTCACCGGTGTGACCAGCACGCGCAATCTCGAACTGGTGCGGTC
>JAFAZL010000225.1 GCA_019239815.1 Acidobacteriota bacterium | reverse complement strand
TCCGACGCATCCCACCTTCATCAATCTCGACAATGAGCCCGAACTCTGGAACTCCACGCATCTCGACGTGCAAGGCCCGAATCCCGTCACGTCCTCGAACTACATCACCAAAACGATCACTCTCACCGAAGCCATCAAGGATCAATTCCCGAATGCAATCATCTTCGGTCCCGTGCACTATGGCTTTGAAGGAATTTACAGCTGGCAGGGCGAACTCAATCCGACGCCGAACGGCACAAACTGGTTCCCCGACAAGTACCTGACCGCGCTCAAGTCCGCCTCAACCACCTACGGCCATCCGCTCGTCGACGTCTACGACTTCCACTGGTACGCCGAAGACTACGACGCCAACGGCACGCGCATTCTCGATCTCACCGGCACCACGCTCACCGACGCGCAGGTCCAGCTCATCGTGCAAAGCCCGCGCAATCTCTGGGATCCCACCTTCAACGATCAAGCCGCCGGCAACAGCAATCCGTGGATCTACCAGACCCTCGGCAACACGCCGATCAACATCCTCGGCCGCCTCCAGGCAAAAATTAACGCCGAAAATCCCGGCATGAAGCTCAGCGTCAGCGAATACGAAAGCGGCGGCTGGAATCACATCGCCGGCACGATCGCACAGACCGACAACCTCGGCATCTTCGGCGCGCAGGGAGTTTTCGCCGCCAGCTTCTGGCCTCCCAACGGCACTTATTCCTACGCGCTCGCCGGCTTCCGCGCCTTCCGCGATTTCGACGGCGCCAATTCCGTCTTCGGCGACACCTCGCTCCAATCCACCTCGAGCAACGTAGCCAACGTCGTCGTCTACGCCAGCACCGACAGCACAACCCCCGGCCGCACCGTCTTCGTCGCCATCAACCGCTCCACCGCATCGCAAGTCGTCGCCATCAACGGCGCCACACTCACCGGCACCGCCCACCTCTACCAAATGACCGCCTCTACCGCCTCCACCCAAGTCTCCGGCGGCAATCCGGTCGCGCCAGTATTCGCCGGCACCATGCCCGCCTCCGGCTCAAGCCTCACGATCACACTCCCTGGACTGAGCGTCACAACCATCGACGTCCACTAAATTTGCAGGAATTTAAATCGCGCAACCTCATGTAGGGGCGCAGCATGTTGCGCCCCAGCTTGCCGGGGCGTCGAAGTTATCGCGATCTGTTTTTGATTTTGCTTTGTAGGGGCGGGGCTTGCTCCGCCCGGCCTAAACACGTAGGAAACTGCAGCGATGACCGCAATCGGACGACGAACCAAAAATCAATCCGAAGAATTCAAATCCCTCAAACCCTCCGGCAACACAACCTCGATCCTTCTTCCCACAACATCAATCCTCCTGCAAATATCCTCCGCCAACGGAATCAACAACTCCTCCCCACGTACATCCACCACCAAAATCGGCGTCCCCGCCTGCTCCTCCCCAATCGCCTGCACATCAGCTACGTTCCCAATCAGCGAAGGCGTCTCGTTCATCAGACAGGGCGACGACGCAACCACCGCGCCGCTTTCACTCGCCACCTCAAATACCGAGCACCCAATCAAATCCTCGACAAAATATTGCCCCGCCGGCAACACCACCCGTTGCTCAAACGGAATCAACACATCCAACCCGCGCAACCTCTCCGCCTCCGAAATAGAAGCGCACCCCCCGAACCAATACACCGCCTGCCCCGCATGATTCCGATCCACCCAAAAGTCGCGCACACCCACACGCCGAGGCTCGCCTCCGCGTTCACCATCGCTGGCGGCATCGCCCAAATACACTTCCTTCAACTCTTTCAATCGTTGGGGAAAATCAGTGAGGAGTTCAACCGCAACTTCGCCCTTATTGCCGCGCGGCCGCAGAATGTGCGCGAGTGCCACCCACTTCCGCCGCGGCGAACCTGTTGCACTCACGCTGGGCTCGGCCAATCGTCAGCTCAATCTTCCAGGATTTCCAGCGTAAACCGTTTGTGCAGCTTCACGCCGGCCGCGCCAAGCAGCGTCCGGACCGCCTTCGCCGTGCGCCCTTGCCGTCCAATCACTTTGCCGAGGTCGTCCTTGTGAACGCGCAATTCCAGAATCGTGGCCTGCGCCCCATCAATCGACTTCACCTGCACATCGTCCGGATGGTCGACAAGAGCCCGTGCGATCGATTCGACCAATTCCTTCATAAAGCATCCTTACACTTTCACGACAAATACGCTGCGCGCCGGCCCGCAAAAATACAATAGCGTAAACACAATCCTCCCCGAGCGCCTTTCCTAATGGAAAAGACGCACTTGGGCAGCAAGAGGATGCGCGGCAGCGAAAGAAACTTCGATCCCAGCTCAAACTAGGACAGGCGGGTGTACTTCGACAACCGTCTTAGGCGATCTTCTGCAACTTGATGAAACTGCGCACCGTATCGCTGGGCTGTGCGCCGACTCCGAGCCAGTGCTTGATGCGCTCCGCATCGAGCTTCAATTCCGCTGGCTTCTTCAGTGGATCGTACGTGCCGACCAATTCCACGACACGGCCGTTCCGAGGCCGGGTCTTCTCAATAACCACTACGCGGTAGTAGGGCTTCTTCTTTTTGCCAATCCGCGACAACCGAATCATCAACACAAAAATACTCCTCCTCTGGAGCCCTTTATTGTACCCGCGAACCGCTATCCGCGGCAACGCCTTCCTGCACGACTTTGATGCACCGTTCAAATCAAGTATCGAAGGCTTCTTCGCGCAGCACAGCCGCCGGTTTGATCTGGACCTAGGCGTCTCCTAGGTATATCCTAGCGTTTCCCTAGGAGTCGCCATGGCAACTCTCTACGCAGAAAACATTCCGGATGATCGATACGAGGCGCTCCGCAAACGCGCAAAGCACAATCGCCGTTCGGTCGCCGCTGAGATACTGTCACTGCTGGAAGAACATGTCCCGACGGAAAAGGAAATGAAGGCTTGGAAGGAATCGGTTCGACGGCTCGAAAAACTCAAGTTCACCTCAACGTCAGATACTCCAATGCCCGATTCACTGGAATTAATTCGTGAGGATCGCGATCGGTGAGTGTTGTCGTGGTTGATGCCAGCGTGGGCCTGAAATGGCTCACCCTCTTCGCCAAAGAACAGCTCGTCGATCGCGCTAAAGCGCTTCTGGACCGCAAAACTGCAGGCGAGATAAGCCTGATAGTTCCCGATTTGTTCTGGCTTGAGATTAGCAGCGCGCTTTGCAAAATGGTTCGCCGAAACAAATGTACGGTCGAGGAATCGCTTCGATCGCTCGAGGAAATGCAACAACTACCGCTTCAGACTCTTCCCTCAATTGAACTGATATATTTCGCGCAACAGGTCGCGATTCAATATGGGCGCTCGGTCTACGACAGTCTTTATCTCGCGCTTGCGAGAACAAGTCGGTCCCAACTCATCACTGCGGACGAGAGGTTGGCGAATGCGGTTGCGACGTACTTGCCGGTGAAGTGGCTTGGTGCGATTTAAGGCAGGGACGACTTGCAAGTTCGCGAGCTAGTGGTACGGTGCCGCTACTGGAGACGGTTTAGGCCGTTGAAGGCGGCGGTTTTGTAGCATTCGGCCAAGGTCGGATAGTTGAAGACGGTGTTTTTGAAGTAGCTGACTTTACCTTTGAGTAGTAGGACGGCTTGGCCGATATGCAAGAGTTCGGCGGCGTCTTCGCCGAAGATGTGCACTCCCAGCAATTCCAGCGTTTCGCGATGGAATAGCAATTTCAGGCGGCCATCGACGTGGCCGGTGATTTGTCCACGCGCGATCTCGCGATAGTAGGCGACGCCGACTTCGTAGGGCACATCTTCGTCAGTAAGTTGCTCCTCTGTTTTTCCGATGAACGAAATCTGCGGAATCGTGTAAATCCCGTAGGGATATCCGGCCGGATCGCTGTGAACATCCAGTCCGAACGCCCGTGCGGCTGCGATGCGGCCCTGCTCCATCGAAACCGATGCAAGGCTGGGAAAGCCGATCACATCGCCGACCGCAAAAATGTGTGGCACCGACGTGCGGAAATCAGCATCGACCTTGATGCGGCCGCGATCGTCGGCAGTTAGCCCCGCCGCCGGCAGATTCAGAGGCTCAACATTCCCCGCGCGGCCAACCGCATACAGCAACGCATCGGCGATGATGCGTTTCTTGCTCGCCAGGTTCGCGGCGACTTTTCCGTCGGGCAATTCCTCGACGCTTTCAACCTCTTCGCTGAGCCGCATCGTGGCGCGACGGTCGCGCATGTGATAGCTGAGCGCTTCCACCATTTCGGTGTCCGCAAACTCCAGCAACCGTGGCCGCTTTTCAACGATGATGACGCGCACGCCAAGCGTCGCGAACATGCACGCGTATTCGACGCCGATCACGCCGCCGCCCACTACAATCAGAGTGCGCGGCACCTGCGGCATCGATAAAATCTGATCGCTATTAATAATGTTGCGGCCGTTGATCGGCACTTT
>JAFAZL010000109.1 GCA_019239815.1 Acidobacteriota bacterium | reverse complement strand
TCCGCGTGTTTCATCTTTCAAGATGTCGTTGACCGATGAACGCGCCGCGGTAATTGCCGGGAGAAGGCCGAAAAGCAACGCGGTGAGCAACGTGATAAAGCAGAGAAACGCAAGCACCGGAAAGCTCACGCCCGCAGAGCGCAAATACGGCATCGCGAGAAGCTGCGATTCAGGAATCGCGGAGAGCAGGAAGCTCACTCCCCATTCTGCGCAAACAAGTCCGATGGCGGCACCTGCGATGGAGAGCATCAAGCTCTCAGTAAGAAGCTGAGAGACCAGGTCGATGCGTGTGGCGCCCAGAGCAGAACGCACGGCGAACTCTTTACGGCGCGCGATGGAACGTGTGAGAAGTAGATTGGCGACGTTGGCACACGCGATGAGCAGGACGAAGCCGACGGCGCCGAGCAACACGAGAAGCAAAGGGCGAACCTTGCCGACAATGCGCTCGCGAAACGGACTAAAGAAGACAGAGATGGAGTTATTTTCCTTCGGATAGGCACGCGCGAGTTGAGAGGCGATGCCAGTCATTTCGGCTTTTGCTTGATCGGGCGTCACACCCGGCGCCAGGCGGCCAAGGACATTGAACCAGCGAAGGCTGCGCCGAGCACCGAGGTCGCCAGACGGATGCAGTGGCTCCCAGAGCGGCGAATTACCGGGGGCGAACTCAAAGTCACGTGGAAGCACGCCGACGATGGTGACAGGCTTGCCATCCAGGCGGATCGAGGTGCCGACAACTTCAGGCTTGGCGCCGAATTCGGAACGCCAGAATGCATCACTGAGGATGACGACGTGCGGACCATCGGGCTTGTCTTCACCATCGACGAAATCGCGGCCGAGGATGGGTTTAACGCCGAGCGTGGAGAAGAAATTTGGAGTGACGCTGGTGGCCTGAGCGCGTTTCGGTTCGCCAGCGGTATCGAGGATGAAGGTGTCAAAGCCGTAGCCAGCGAGGGATTGAAAGGTCTTTGAGGCTCGCTGCCAATCGCGGAAATCCGGGTAGGAAGCTTGAGCCACGTCAATGTGGGCATACTGCTCGCGCGTTTCACCGATAAACAGGAGTTCGCTCGACTGCCGGTACGGTAGTGGGCGGAGGAGCGCCGAGTAGACGACCGAGAAGATTGCGGTGTTGGCGCCGATGCCGAGTGCGAGCGTAAGGACGATCACGGAGGTGAATCCGGGGTTGTGGCGCATGAAACGGATGGCGTAGCGCAGGTTTTGGCTGAGCATGGACACCTCCAGAGGGACTCCGTTAGAGGTGATTCTGCATGCTGAAACCCAACCCGGATTCCGTGAAGTGAATGAAAGATTTGGCCTTAGCAGAAGGAGGTGAGAACAAAGCTCAAGGTGTGTGACCGCTCGCGGGATTTGTGATCGCGAAAGCGGACAGGCTAGCGACGCGCTTTGGAGGCTGTCCGCGAGGAGAGGAACTCTTCGAAGAGGAGTTGGGCGAGGGCGGCGGAGTTATGGCGAAGCACGCCGTGTTCTTCGACGAGGTTGTCGAGGATGACGCGATAGCCGAGCTTCTGGAGGGCGTAGAGGTCGACGGTGACGGGCTCAGCACCCTGGGCGCGATAACGCTTGGCGACCTCGCGTGAAACCGCCTGGCGATTGGCGACAACCCAGTCGATCACGCGGCGGGGCGTGTGCTCGCGAATGGCTTTGAGGTGATCGGCGAGGGCGTAACCAGAAGTTTCGCCGGGTTGGGTCATGAGATTGGCGACGTAGACGCGTGGGGCTTTCGAATTGGCGATGGCGTTGGCGATTTCGGGAATCAGCAAGTTGGGCAGGATGCTGGTGTAAAGAGAGCCGGGGCCGAGAAGGATGAGGTCGGCTTCACGGATAGCCTCGATGGCTTTGGGAAGGGGACGCGCCCAGCGCGGAGACAGCGCGAGCCTTTTGATGCGTTTACGACTGGCGGTGATGCTGGTTTCGCCGTGGACGCGGCGGCCGTCTTCGAGAGTAGCAACAAGCGAAACGTTGGAGACTGTGGAAGGAAAAATCTGGCCGCGGATCGCGAGAATTTTGCTGCTAACGCGAACGGCTTCGGCGAAATCACCGGTGACATGAGTGAGCGCGGCGAGGAAGAGGTTGCCGAAGTTGTGGCCAGTGAGTCCGCGACCCGCATGAAAGCGATATTGGAAGAGGCGTCCGAGGAGCGCTTCATCCTGGCCAAGAGCGACCATGCAGTTGCGAATGTCGCCCGGCGGAAGGATGCGATTTTCGCGGCGAAGACGGCCGGAGCTGCCGCCGTCGTCGGTGACGGTGACGATGGCGGTGAGGCTCGCGATCGGATGCTCGCTTTTGATTTCGTCGCGGCGGCGAGAGACGAGATTCTTGAGTCCACGCAGCAGCGTGGAAAGGCCAGTGCCGCCGCCGAGAGCAACGACGTTGAATCCATTGAGCTGCTTTGATTTGCGCGCGGGTCTTTTCACGATTCGGTTGCGACGCGATTTTCCGTGACGGCTTTGCACGGCCGAACGTCAGGAGCCGCGGCGCGCGCAAAATTCATCAGTACACAAACAGGATAGCGATCAGCGACGGGCAGGGATCCAACGTTCGTGACGGCCATGCAAACTGTAAATATGCTACGAGTTCCGGCTTTTGCTTGCAATGCGCTGACGCCACAGGTTGCTAAGCGCGAGGCGGCCTATATCAGTTGGCAGAACCGTCCTTCTCGGGATAGAGCATTTCTGTAAAGCGCGGATCTTCCTGAAGGAAGGCGAAGTCTTCGTCGTTGCGCGCGTGGTAGCGATTTTCAGGGCGGAGTTCGATTGCTACCTTCAGATTTTTCATTGCGGAATCGGCCTCTCCGGTAAGGCAATCGAGAGCCGCGAGCGCATAATGAACGTAGTCGGCTTTGGGCGATGCTTTGCGCGCTTTGTCAAGGCTTTCGCGTGCATCATCCCAGCGACCGATATTCATCATGGCGACGCCGCGCTGATAATGCTCGTCGGCGGTCTTGGGGTTCTGTTCGTGGCTCGGCTTCATGCGTTGCTCAGCGATTTTCAGGTGCATGCGAGCGCGGTCGGCGAGCTCTTTGCTGGGGCCTTCGAGGACTTTTTCGAGTTCGCTCTTTGCCTTAGCGAATTTCTGCTGGTGAAAAAGAGAAAGCGCTTCGTCGTAAAGCTTGAGTTTAGCCTGGACACGTGGGTCGACCAGCTCGACACCGCCGCGCTGCGGAGGATGTGCAGGAGCTAAAGGTTTTCTTTTCAATTTGTTAGCCGCATGACGCGTGGGACTTTTGGAGCGCCCAGGATTTCCCGAATTGGGCTTGCGCGCCTTTGGCATGCCGCGAATGTAGCAGAGCCACTATCGCGCGTCAACGCAACGAAGGGGTAACTAGTTTGATACACAACGCGTTATCACGTTCGCGCAAGAAGCGAAAAATATTCTCCCGAGGGCGAGCGGAGTCGCAGAAACTAGATGTGAGTATCGAACTGGCAACAGCCGGCGGTGTGAGGTTTGGCCGGTGTTGTGGCGTGTGCTATAAAACTTAGACCGAGTCTCGCTCAAGGAATGGCCAGGAAAAGTGCCCTTCATCAATTTTCCCGCACGCGAAATTAACTGCAAGTTGGTCTACTACGGTCCGGGTCTAGGCGGAAAGACCGCGAACCTGCAGTGGATCTATGACCACACGGGTCAGAACCAAAAGGGGAAAATGGTTTCCCTGGCGACGGAGACGGACCGGACGCTGTTTTTCGACTTCTTACCGTTGGACCTGGGGACTGTGCGCGGGTTCAAAACGCGGTTTCACTTGTATACAGTGCCCGGGCAGGTGTTTTACGAAGCCAGCCGCAAGCTGATTTTGAAGGGCGCGGATGGCGTGGTTTTTGTTGCGGATTCGCAGGAAGAACGGCTGGATGCGAATTTTGAAACGATGGAGAACCTGCAGGAACATCTGAAAGAGCACAATCTGAATTTCGACACGATTCCGTATGTGTTGCAGCTCAACAAGCGCGACCTGCCGAATGCCATGCCGGTTCCGGATTTGACGAAGCAGTTGCAGCGCAAGGGCGAGCCGGTGCTCGAGGGTGTTGCGGTCACTGGGCAGGGAGTGTTTGAGACACTGAAAGAATTGGCAAAGCTGGTGTTGGCGGAGTTGAAGAAGGGCGGCTGACGGGCCGTTCGTTTCACTAACAACTTTCGAACTTCCCACCCGATTTATTTTCCCAACTCAGACGAAGCTGGCGGTGGCTGACGAATCCGTTTCGAAGGTCGGGATGGCTTCAACGAGGCGCGTCACAGTAAGGGCGTCTCGCACGCGGCCGTTGCCGCAAACGAGATGAAGCGCGCCGCCTTCGCGAGCAAGCTGAATCGAGCTGCGCACGAGCGAAGAGATGCCCGAGCTGTCGATCTGCGGGACGCCGTTCAGGTTGACGACGACCTTGCGACCTCCACCTTGAACGACGGACTGGAGCACTTCGGTGAGTTGTTCGCTCGGCTCACCGATGGTGAGGCGGCCACGGATTTCGAGCGTGTGGACACCGTCTTTTTCGCGGACAGCGATTTCCATGGGCAGACGTTCGGTCATGGGCAACTTTCTCTCAGGGATTATTTCGCTTCCGCCTCATCCAGCTCGAGAAGGCACAGGAAGGTCCTTAGGATACTCCGGGTAGTGTCGCAAGGGAACCCATCGGAAACACGGAGCTTGGTTATTCAAAGGAGACTGGGAACCAAATTCGACAGCGCCGGACGGCATTATACGAGGTCCGTCATGGGACACAAGCCTGACCTGTAAAACGCGCAAATCCAGCGAAGAATATCGCTAAACTCGGTACTA
>JAFAZL010000963.1 GCA_019239815.1 Acidobacteriota bacterium | reverse complement strand
TGCCAGCGACTACGCTGGATGGAAGCGCAATCGGCACGGCCTTGGGTAGCGACCTCCAGACTTGTCTCGATTGCCAGGAACGCCGTTATCGATTCCAGTGCGCACGAAGCTACGCGGCCTACCGCGGCCCGCTGGTTCGGGCGATCGTTTTGCTGAAGTTCGAGCGGATTGATCCGCTGGCGGCTTACTTTGGCGACCGTGTGGCCTCGATCGCCAAGCGCGACGGCTTGACCGGCGACGTCGTCGTCCCCGTGCCACTCCACCGGACACGCCATCGGGAGCGCGGCTTCAACCAAGCCGAACTGATTGCACGCCAGACCGCAAAGCGGCTGCGCCTGCCGTTTAGACCGATTTTACTGATACGCACTAAAGCCCGTCCGGACAAGCACATACTGAGCATCGAAGAACGCTGGCGCATCACACGTGGCGCTTTTGCCACACGTTCGGGCAGCCAAGTTGACAATAAGCGCGTCTTACTGGTAGATGATGTAATGACGACGGGTGCGACGCTGGATGCATGCGCGGCCACCTTGCTCGAAGCTGGAGCCAAGTCTGTAGTTGGATTAACAGTCGCAAGAGCAATAATGCGTGAGACGCCGATTGGCAACGGCGTGTAGTTGTACCCGAGGGAGCGCGATGAGCGCGCGACGGTTCCAACCTGTCGATTCCCGGGGGCGCCACACCCCCCAAGACGCCGGAGCGGCTGTGTCCGGCTCGGAGAGTCCTGCCGGCAGTAGAATCCACAATTCATCGCCGTTGCGGCGTGCATCGCTGATGCAGGAGCCTGTCCTGGTGTTGAACGCGACCTACGAGCCGATCAATGTGACCGCTGTACGGCGCGCCATGGTTCTGATGCTCAAAGGCGTCGCTCAGGCCGAGGAGCTTCATAGCTCCGAGGTGCATTCCTCAGCCAAGGCGCACCGGGTGCCATCGGTCATTCGGCTGTTGGCGTACCGGCATATCCCGCAGCAGAGCCGGGCGCTGTCTCGAAAAAACATTTTGTTAAGGGATCGAAATACGTGCCAGTTCTGTGGTCGGGTCTTTCCTGGGTCGGAACTGACGCTGGACCATGTGGTGCCGCGGTCGCGCGGTGGACGGTCAACGTGGGAGAACCTGGTGGCGTGCTGCTATAACTGCAATAACAGCAAAGGCGACCGAACTCCCGAAGAAGCCGGTTTCAAATTGGCACGCCGCCCGCGCCCATTCACCCTGCACACCTCTCGGCAACTTATGCGCTTGATTGGCCATCGTGACGAGCGGTGGCGCAAATATTTGTTCTACTAGACTCTCTTCCGCTTGAACGGCGGTGAAGTTCCACAAAAATTTACATTTAGGGGAGCCGCATAAGGGGTTCGTAATATTTTTGTAATCGCGGCTAAATTTTGAGTTCTGGTCTTTAAATTTTTATGTGAAAAAGGAAACCCTTTTCGCGGGAATGCATCTATAATATCAACTAACCACTTCGAGGACACACCCCGGGAAGCAGTTAAGGCCAAAACCTTAGCTGCTTCTCTCCTTTTACAGCCCATTTTTTTCGAAAGATGTTTGGGTAATCGTCTCTCGCGTTTTTCGCGATCCGGTCGACTTGTCTGGAGTTGCAGGCGAGATCTTGCGGATGATTACGCCGCGCCGGCGGATTGCTTTTTCGCGGCCGGAAAGCTCTGAAGAGCTTCTTCTTCGTTTTGAAATTCCTGGAAGATCCGATAGAGCTGCGTGATCTTCAGGACTTCTTCCACCTTCGGCGTCAGGCCAACCACTTTCATTTCGCCGCCCTGCTTGATCACGCCCATGTAGCAATTCACAAGCGCGCCGACACCCGAACTGTCGAGATAATTCAAATTGCCAACGTTGAGCACAATTTGCTTCTTACCTTGCACCATCAGGTCGCCGATGGTTTGACGAAGGACGCCGCTGGCGAATGACGTTAACTGCCCATTCAGATCAATGATGGAAACATTGCCCGTGTGACGAATTGCCGCCGAGAAGTTCACTATTTCCTCTTAGGACCCTGGGACGACGCATTGTACATCGGTAGGCAAGAATCGACAGACGAAAAAATTATGAAAACTCAATGAAAAGGCTGGCAGTGCGATATTTCGCAGTTTGCGGATGATTCGAGTCTGTCGGCAGCAGGTCGCTATTGGCGCATCACCACGCGCAGGCCGCGACGCCAGCTTTCGGCCAGTCCTACGCAGGCAACTTCCATTGACGACGACAAGTGGCGCAGAAGCTGGCCGGTTGTCGAATGAAAGTGCAGCGCTGGCGCGACGAGAAAAACAATCGGCGGAGCCTTCTGCAGTTCGAGTTGCGGAAAGTAGCCGCTATTCTGGAAGTCGCCTTGATCGAGATGACGAGAGATTCGCAGCCAGTAATCGGCCCCCTGCAGCGGCAGGTGAATATGCTCGCTGGTCTTCAGCTCGATGATGGCGAGGCGGCCAGTGGTGGTGACGGCGAGGATGTCGAGGATGCCGCGCTCCGTTGCGGAATTTGCAAAGAGTTGCGTGTAGACGAATCGCGGATCGAGGCGAGGGTCGATGCGAGTTACGTCGCTGCGAACGACAGTTTCGAGCCAGCGTTCGGGTTGAGCTCGGTACAAAGGATGTCGCGTGTTCGTGGCTTGCTGGTGGCGATAAGTTTCGAGATCGTGCAGCAGCTGTTTGAGTTCGGAATGGGATGACGGCGTCAGTTTTCTACGTAGGTCGCCATCGCGGCCGAAGAACACCAAATGATTTTCCCAGCGCGCGAAGGCCAAGCCGCGGAAACGCAAAATGATTTCGGAATTGTGAGGGTCGGGATGCAGCGCGATGGCCTTCGGCGCCATAGCAACAATCGGAGCGAGCTCCGCGGCGGCGCTGTCGAGAAGCACCTGACGGGCGCGGCAGGCGACAAGCCAGTTGTCGCGATTCGCAATTGATTCTGCTTCGACCCGCAGAAGCGATTCGTTGCGTTGCTCAAATTCGTAAACCTCGAGCGAAATACTTGAGCTCAGAGCCTTGGCGAGATGTGCCAGTTTCTTGCCGGCCTCTTTCGCGACGATCAGCTTGAGACCGACCACGTAGCCCTCGCGCGCCATCTCGCGCACGCGTGACAGCCACAAAAGACCGAAAGTCAGACTATTTGTTGATGTGGCGGGTGTTTCCGTATCCGGAACCGCGAGCAAAGCCCAACGCCCGGTGGGACCACGCAGCACACCGCGAGCATAGTTGCCGGAAATGGAGTGTTCGAGGTCCGGCCCAATCGACAGCGGCGATTCGAGCGTCTCATCGGGAAAGCGTTCGGCCAGAACACGCGCAATCCGGAAACGAAATTCTTCGCGGGCGATTTTGCGCGCTGCACGCTTGAAATCGACACGCAGAAATTCGATTCGACCGGGTCGCGCCTTGCCGAAGCGCTCAAACGACAACGTGAGATGCTCATCGCTCTCAGAGGAAATCCCCACGATACGATGGGTGATGTTGAACTGTTCCGAATGGACGGCGAGAACGGGTTTGGCGGCCGCACCTCGCAATTCCCAGGAAAAACTGTCGATCGCCGTGTCGATCGTTGCCACTCGAACGCCGTTTTCGCGCACTTCCACGGAGGTAGCGGTGTCAAACTTCCTAAGACGTGCCTCAATGTCGGCCGTGAGGAGCATGGGTGTTCAAGTATAGATTATTGTACCGAGAAGTAAATACAGCTACTGTGCGAATTCGAGGCCAGTCACGCGAACGACGGGCTCCCGCATATTCCACGAGGTCGGAATGTGCTCGAACGCAATATCGAATGGGCGCCGCTCTCCGGCGGCAAGAGGCGGATTCGGTGCAATGACGACGGCGCGCGATTCCCGCAGTGCAATCTGGTTCATATCGTCCGAAAACGTAATCGTGATTTCGACTCCGCGGAGCGAACGGGAACCGGCGTTCACCAGGTCGGCGGTAAGCGTAGTTACTTCCTGGTGGATAAAATTCTCCGCACGACTCAGCGCAATGTTTTCGATGTGAACCGAAACCGCATAGGCTTGTTCGGCGGCACCGAAAGTAAAGTGGGCCTGCTGCGGCGCTGCCCCCGGCGGTGACTGCCTGCCTGGTGAAAAATAAATCGCAGCAACGATGACGACCACAGCAGCAGCCGCCAGGACTAAGGCGAAATTGAACCGGCTGCTCTCGGGCCGAGCCGGATCGGGAATCTGGATTTGTGGCTCCTCACGCATGAACGCAATACGAAGTTTCGCATGATTCCCGGCGTTGGTGCCAAATTCCGGTACTACCTGTTTCGAGTTCGACTCGGTTGGAGTTATTGCAGAAAGGGTGCGCTAACGGCCGACAACGAGACGATTGACCAGGGGTTCTGGCAATTTCGCAGCGCGCATGCGCGATTGCACATCAGCGATATCGTACGGAACACGCCAGAATTCCACGAGTTCATGTTCGAGATCAGCGATCGCGAACCCCGCGCGCGGATCTCCATCGCGCGGCTGGCCGATCGAGCCGGGGTTCAGTAGATACCTGCGTTTGGGTTCGATGCGAAGCGGTGCGAATGATTCCGTAGGCTTCGGGTGAATGTTCAACATTTCGAGTTGCGACCGTTGATTCTCGTACGAGAAGCCGCCCTGATGATGCGTGTGTCCGAAGAACGTGACGTTTGCCGTTGAATCGAGAAGCCCCTCGAGCGCTTGCGCCGGTGTAAACACATATTCATCTTCGTCCTGAAACGCGCCGTGAACCAGCACTATGCCGTCCGTTTCAAGCGGACCCGAAGGTAGCTCGGCAATCCATTTCAAATTGTCGGCAGAAAGTTGGGAACGCGTCCAATCGACCGCAGCTTTCGCCACAGGATTGAAATCGTCGGTCTCCATCAAATCGGTAGCAGCCTTGTCGTGATTTCCACGAATCGTGCGGGCGCCCAGCTTGCGAATCGTATTCGTGACTTCATTCGGATCGGGACCGTACCCGACAACATCACCGAGGCAGGCAACATGGTCCCAGCGATCTTTTGCCGCTTCCAGAGCCGCGTCGAGTGCCGTTGCGTTGGCGTGAATATCGCTAAGAACGAGGATGCGCATCCATGGTTTCCGAAAAGAGCCACTGAGTATAAAGGAACATACATATGGATGCACGGCGGGAAACCGTGCGGTTCCGAAGGCAACCAGTCAGCACAAATGAGTCCGGCAAACGATTTCCCCGACTTCTAATTTTGCGTGTCAATTCGAGAAAATTCGTGGGCACAAAACGTCACACTGTGCCGCAAACGAACACCCCGCTGGTTTACAAATAAGCAACAAATGCACGCAGTTCCATGCAGAAATTTTTCGAATCTCACGAAACAAATGCATGGGGTGCTTCGTCTATACGAGTGCAGCCGGAACGCAGGGCTGCTCTTGGTCAGTCAGAGATCTTCAAGAAAAACCCCGCGGTGGCAGCCGCGGGGCCGTGACACGCATTCTTTCCGGCCGTTAGTCCAGGAAGAGAAAGTGTCGTTCGGGGCAATCTACTCGCCCACGTACCCGCGTGTCAATCTCTGTCTCGCCTCCAGCAGGAAGTCTGCGGCTGACTCGATCCTCGATGGAAAGGTGAAACGCATGAAATCCAACTCAGTTCTTCGGAGCATTGTATTGCTCGCGGTGGTCGCGCTGGCCGTACCGGTTTTCGCAAAGCCGATCAGCAAGACCATCAACATCAACCAGGCCGCCAAAGTCGGAACGGCGAAGCTGGATGCGGGAGAGTATCGCTTGATGATCGACGGCAACAAGGCCACCGTGCAAAAGGGCAAAGCCGTTGTTGCGTCGAGCGAAGGCCGTTGGGAAGATCGCGACACCAAGTCGAACTACGACGCGGTGTTGCTCAATGATGCTGGTCAGGTCAGCGAAGTTCGCTTCGCCGGCCAAAAGAAAGTCTTCGTCTTCAGCGAATAGTCTCGACTCTTTGAATTCACCTGGGAAGGGGATGCACTACGACGCATCCCTTTCTTTTTCTCGGCAAGGTTATCCGCGCCTCGAAGGCCTATTCTGGATCGATACGGTGATCCCGGATGCCGCACCCTTTTGATTTTGGAAGGTGCGGATTGTTCCTTCTGTCATCGACCAACTGACCGCCGCCTCCCTCTGTTGCGCAGTGTGTCGGCTCTCCTTTATCGAATAAACATGCAGTCCCCGTAGCTGTAGAGGCGATACTTCGCCTCAACCGCGTGCCGATACGCCGAGAGCACGTTTTCTTTCCCTGCGAACGCAGACACAAGCGCCAGCAGCGTTGAACGCGGAAGATGGAAGTTTGTCAGCAGCGCGTCGATCACGCGAAATTCAAATCCCGGAAAAATAAAGAGGCGCGCTTCAGCCC
>JAFAZL010000894.1 GCA_019239815.1 Acidobacteriota bacterium | reverse complement strand
TCGGAAAGCGATACTTCCAGGAGAAGAGCGAATCGCTTTCGGCGTGTTCGGTGTCGATGGAACTGACGATTTCCTTGAGTTCTTGCTCGTAGTCTTGTTCGCCGACTTGCTTGAGGACTTCGCGGGCTTCATCGACGCGTTTTTGTTTCGCGAGCCAACGCGGGCTGCGCGGGATGCCGAAGAGCAAGAGGAAGAACAGGAGGGCAGGCGCGGCGGGGACGGCGAACTTCCAGCGCCATTCGTCGGCGCCGAGATTGAAGAGGCCGACGATGTAGTTCGAAAAATAGGCGAGGAGAATACCGAGGACCACGTTGAACTGGAAAAGCCCGACTAGTCGGCCACGATACTTCGCCGGGGCGAGTTCGGCGATATAGGTCGGGCCTAGTACGGAGGAGCCGCCGATTCCGAGACCGCCGATGAAGCGAAAGAAGACGAGAGCCGACCAGTTCCAGGCGAACGCGCAGCCGAGAGATGAGACGAGGTAAAGGATCGCGAGGACGCGGAGGCTGTCGCGGCGACCGTATTTTTCGCCAGGGATCCCCGCCAGCATCGAGCCAAAGATGGTGCCGAGGATGGCGCTGAAAACAGTCACGCCAAGAAGGTAGGGCGTCAGGCTGTATACCCGCGTGAGGGATTGGGTTGTGCCGGAAATGACTGCGGTGTCGAAGCCAAATAGAAGGCCGCCGAGCGCGGCTACCCCGGTGCTCTTTACCAACGTCGAGTTGAGAGCCATCGTCGGCGGAGATTGTACAAGCTTCCCAGGGGAACGCACGGCAATATTTACCGAGGAAACCTGAGACGGGACTTGTCGTTGTGGGCGTATCAAACATTAGCGAATCCACATCCAAATCACTGGGTTGATGCAGCGTGGAGCCTTTCAAAGCGCTTGGCGAGCGAGCCAATTGTGAAATTGCCGCAACAGAATTGACAGAATGCGGGACGCCGCGATAGCTTGGACGCCCTCCCGTTCCCGGTGGACCTTGTCCCTCACAGGATTACGAGGCCAGCCGATAATTCCCACGGGGAGGCACCGCTCGGGGGCAGTTTGCGGTAACTCCGAACCCCAAAAAAAGAGATGTCGACGCGGAGTTCGTGAAATAAATTTCTCAGAAACAGGGTCTTCGAAACAGATTTCCATCATCCACCGCGAAATGCGGTGCATCCAAACTAGTAGACAGCAGCGGGCGCAAGACCCGCGGGAGTCATCGTGAGCACGACGCAGACGAAGCTTTCACCGGAACTGCAACAGGATATCGAC
Organism: Acidobacteriota bacterium; assembly: GCA_019239815.1. The sequence continues at coordinate 9,408 of JAFAZL010000894.1, read as the reverse complement.
CTTCTCAGCATCGACACGATTCGAACGCTGGCGATCGACGGCGTGCAGAAGGCGAATTCAGGTCATCCGGGCGCGCCGATGGGGCTGGCGCCGGTGGTATATGCGCTGTGGCAGAACTATTTGCGGTATGACCCGGCCGATCCGCTGTGGCCAAATCGCGATCGGTTTGTGCTTTCGAATGGCCACGCATCGATGCTGCTGTACGCGATGCTGCACTTGACGGGTGTTCGCCGCGCGGACGGCGATTCGAAGATCACCGACAAACCGGCTGTGTCGATGGAGGACATCAAGTCGTTTCGGCAGCTCGACAGCGTCACGCCGGGGCATCCGGAGTCGCACATGACGACCGGTGTGGAGACGACGACCGGGCCGCTGGGACAAGGCGTCGCGAACAGCGTCGGCATGGCGATCGCGAGCAAGTGGCTCGGGGCGAATTACAACCGGCCCGGGTATACGGTTTTCGATTTCAATGTGTTCGCGATGTGCGGCGACGGCGACATGATGGAAGGCGTCGGCTGCGAAGCGGCGTCGCTGGCAGGGCATCTGAAACTTTCGAACCTTTGTTGGATCTACGATCACAACAGCGTGACGCTCGATGGGCCGGCGAAGTGGTCGTTTGACGAAGATGTGATGACGAGGTTTGTTGGGCTTGGGTGGAACGTCACGCGCGTTGCGGACGCGAATGATTTGACGATGCTCGGCCGCGCGTACGAGACATTTTTGAAGACGAACGATAAGCCGACGTTGATCGTGGTCGACAGCCATATCGGATACGGATCGCCGAACAAGCATGATTCGTCGGATTCGCACGGCGAGCCGCTCGGCGTGGAAGAAGTGAAGCTGACGAAGAAATTTTACGGATGGCCAGAGGATGCGCAGTTCCTTGTGCCGGACGGCGTGTACGATCGTTTCAAAAACGGCATCGGAAAGCGCGGCGGCGAAAATCACGCGGCGTGGACGAAGGTCTACAACGAGTACAAGACGAAGTATCCCGAACTGGATGCACAGATCCAGACGATGGAGCGCTGGGAATTACCGAAGGATTGGGACAAGGGATTGCCGAACTTCCCTGCCGATGCAAAAGGTATGGCGACGCGCGATTCTTCGGGCAAAGTGTTGAATGCGCTAGCGAAGAATATTCCGTGGCTGATTGGCGGATCGGCGGACCTGGCGCATTCGAACAAGACGAATTTGACGTTCGATGGAGCCGGCGAATTCTTTCCCGAAGACGGATATAAGGGGCGCAACCTGCACTTTGGCGTGCGCGAGCATGCGATGGGCGCGGCGGTCAACGGGATGAGCGTGTCGCGGCTGCGGGCGTTCAGCGCGACATTTTTCAATTTCAGCGATTACATGAAGCCGGCGATGCGCATCGCGGCGTTGGAAGAGACGCCGTCGATGTTCATCTTCACGCACGATTCGATCGGGCTTGGTGAAGATGGGCCCACGCACCAGCCGATCGAGCAACTGGCGGGTTTGCGCGCGATGCCGAACATGATGGTATTGCGGCCGGGGGATGCGAACGAGGTCGTGGAGTGTTACAAGCTGATGGTGCAGTCGCGGCTGACGCCTTCGACACTAGTGCTGACGCGGCAGCCGATTCCGACGTTTGACCGGACGAAGATGGCGCCGGCGTCGGGAGTAGCGAAAGGTGCTTACGTTTTGGTTGATGCGGATGGCGGGAAGCCGGACGTGATTTTGATGGCGACCGGCAGCGAGGTGTATTTGTGCGTCGATGCGCGCGAGAAGTTGGCGGCGGAGGGGATCAAGGCTCGCGTCGTGAGCATGCCTTCGTGGGATTTGTTCGAAAAGCAGGACGCTGCTTACAAAGAGAGTGTGCTGCCGGCTGCGGTCACGGCGCGCGTGTCGGTCGAGATGGCGGCGACGCTGGGCTGGGATCGGTACGTCGGGCCGAGGGGCAAGATCATGGGAATGCACCACTTCGGCGCTTCTGCTCCCATTAAGGATGTAATGAAGGCAAACGGCTTCACCGTGGACAATGTCGTTGCAACGGCTAAGCAAGCTCTCGGTAAGTAGCGTTAAATCAGCGGATTGGCGCCGATTGCGGTTTGCCGGTGTAGCCCGCCGCCGAGGCGTACAATCTTCTTAGAAGGACTTCAACCGAGTACGAAACGAGTTTCGAATTTCGAATCAAGAGTTTCGACGTAAAGGAGAACTTGCATGACTTCAACAACTACGCTCCCCACCGGAGCGACGGGCACCAACCCGATCAAAGCTTTAAACGACTACGGCCAATCCCCGTGGATGGACTACATTCGACGCGACCTGCTGACCAGCGGCGGGCTGAAGAAGATGATCGACGAAGACGGCCTGCGCGGGATGACTTCGAATCCCACGATTTTCGAAAAGGCCATCACCGGCAGCAAATTCTATTCCGACATTCTGGACGCGCCCGACGCGAAGCAACTCGGCGCCGGCGGCGTGTACGAAAAGATTGCAATTCGCGACGTTCAGGATGCCGCTGACATTTTCAAGGGCGTCTACGCCTCGACGAAGGGCCGAGACGGCTATGTCAGCCTCGAAGTCTCGCCGCTGCTCGCCAACGACACGCAGAAGACGATCGATGAAGCGCGCCGCCTCTGGAAAACGGTTAACCGCGAAAACGTGATGATCAAGGTTCCCGCGACTCCGGAAGGCATTCCGGCGATTCGCCAGCTTCTGGAAGATGGAATCAACATCAACATCACGCTGCTCTTTGCGCAATCGGCGTATGAGCAGGTTGCCGAAGCCTATCTCTCTGCACTTGAGGCGCGCGCGAAGAAGGGTCAGGACATCAGCAAGATCGCCAGCGTCGCGAGCTTCTTCGTCAGCCGCATCGACACCTTGATTGACGGCAAGATCGAAGAAATGCTCAAGACCGAGAAAGATCCAGGTAAGAAGGCGCTGCTCCAGTCGATCGAAGGCAAAATCGCCATCGCCAATGCGAAGCTCACTTATAAGAAGTATCAGGAGTTGTTCGGCGGAGCGCGCTGGAAGGCTCTTGCGGCCAAGGGCGCGCATACGCAGCGCTTGCTCTGGGCTAGCACGAGCACCAAGAATCCGAAGTATCGCGATGTGCTCTATGTCGAGGAATTGATCGGCGCCGACACGGTTGACACCATTCCGCCGGCCACCTTCGACGCCTTCCGCGAACACGGCAAGCTGCGCAACAGCCTGACCGAACACGTCGATGGCGCCGCCAAGACGATGTCGGACCTCGAAAAAGCCGGCATCTCGATGAAGCAAGTCACCGAAAAGCTCGTCGTCGACGGTGTAAAACTTTTCGCCGATGCGTTCGACAAATTGCTCGAAGCCACCGGAAAAACAGCAGGAGTACACGCGTGAGTTTAAATCGCCAGAGTTACAAACTCCCTGCCGAACTCTCTGGCGCCGTCCAGTCATCGATCAACGACTGGAAAAACAACAACAAAGTTTCGCGCCTCTGGGAGCATGACGCTACCCTTTGGACGAACGACGACGAAGCGAAATGGCTCGGCTGGCTCAATATCGTGGATGACCAGATCGGTGAAATCGCGGCGCTGAAAGCGATCGCCGCCGATATCAAGAAAGCGAAGTTCAAGCATGCGCTGCTGCTCGGCATGGGCGGTTCGAGCCTCTGCCCGGAAGTCCTGCGTCTTACGTTCGGCAAGATCAAAGGCTTCCCCGAGCTGCATGTTTTGGATTCGACCGACCCCGCGCAGATCAAGGCGATTCAGGCCAAGCTCGATCTCAAGAGCACGATCTGCATCGTCTCCAGCAAATCGGGCAGCACGCTCGAACCCAACATCTATAAGCAGTATTTCTTCGAGCAGATCCGCAAGAAGGTTGGCGACAAGGAAGTCGGCAATCGCTTCATCGCCATCACCGATCCCGGGTCGAAAATGCAAACCGTCGCGGAAGGCGATCATTTCCGCAAGGTTTTCTTTGGCGTGCCGAGCATTGGCGGGCGCTACTCCGCGCTCTCCGACTTCGGTATGGTGCCGGGCGCGGTGATGGGCATCGACATTCCGAAATTTCTCAAGATCACGCACGAGATGGTGAAGGCTTGCGGCGCGGGTGTTGCAGCCGACAAGAATCCCGGCGTGATTCTGGGTGCGATTCTCGGTACGGCTGCGGTCCACGGGCGCGACAAAGTCACGATCATCGCGTCGCCGGGCATCCATGATCTCGGCGCGTGGCTCGAACAGCTTCTTGCCGAATCGACCGGCAAAGTCGGCAAGGGGATCGTCCCAGTCGATCGCGAAACGCTCGGCAAGCCGGCGGTCTATGGCAACGATCGCGTTTTCGCGTACCTTCGGCTGAAGACTAAGCCGAACAAGGCTCAGGACGCTGCGGTTGCCGCTCTCGAAAAGGCCGGCCAGCCGGTTGTGCGTATCGAGCTTCCAAACATTTACAACCTTGGCCAGGAATTTTTCCGCTGGGAAATCGCGACGGCCGTCGCGGGTTCGATCATCGGGATCGACGCGTTCAATCAGCCCGACGTGGAAGCCAGCAAGGTCGAGACGCGCAAACTGACGAGTGAGTATGAGGAGAAGGGTTCGCTGCCGGCGGAAACGCCGTTCTTCGAAGCCAGCGGCATCAAGCTGTACGCCGACGACAAAAACGCCGCCGCGCTGAAGGGCGGCTCGACGCTGGCGGACGTTCTCAGGGCACATCTCTACCGCATTCACGCGGGCGATTACTTTGGCGTGCTCGGCTACATCACGATGAACGACGCGAACGAGAAGGCGCTACAGAAAATTCGGCTGGCGGTGCGCGACAACAAGAAGGTTGCCACCGTCGCGGAATTCGGGCCGCGCTTTTTGCATTCGACGGGCCAAGCCTATAAGGGCGGGCCGAACTCGGGCGTCTTTCTACAAATCACGTGCGATGACGCTGTCAATCTGGAAGTGCCTGACCAGAAATATTCGTTCAGCGTCGTCAAGGCCGCCCAGGCTCGCGGCGACTTCGCGGTTTTGGCCGAACGCGGGCGCCGTGCACTGCGGGCGCACCTCGGCAAGAACGTCGCCAAAGATTTGAAGATTCTCGATTCGGCAATTCAGAAAGCGCTGAACTCGCAAGAGCCAAAGCGGGCGCGAGCGTCCGCATAGACTCTCGCACAGTGACGACAACGGTCGCGCTACGGGTTGCGTAAGCGCGTCGCCGAGGAATTTTCTTCACCACCCCACACCGCACCACTGAGGAGCGACACAAATGCAACTGGGCATGATCGGACTAGGCAGAATGGGCGCCAACATGGTGCGGCGACTCGAAAAGAACGGCCACCAGTGCGTCGTGTACGACCGCTCCGCCGCGAGCGTTGATGCGCTCGCCAAGGAAGGCGCCACGGGCTCCTCTTCGATCGATGACTTCATCAAGAAGCTCAACAAGCCGCGCGCGATCTGGCTGATGGTTCCCGCGGCTGTTGTTGACGGGACGCTTCATGAACTCTCGGCAAAACTCGACGTGGGTGACATCATCATCGACGGCGGCAACTCCTATTACATCGATGATATTCGCCGCGCCAAAGAACTCAGCGCCAAAGGCATCCATTATGTCGACTGCGGAACCAGCGGCGGTGTCTGGGGGCTCGAACGCGGCTATTGCCAGATGATTGGCGGCGAGACCGACGTGGTGAAGCACCTTGACCCGATCTTCAAGTCGCTCGCGCCCGGACGCGGCACGATTGATCGCACACCCGGCCGCGACAAACTCGGCGGCACCGCAGAAGAAGGCTACCTCCACTGCGGCCCGTCGGGCGCCGGACACTTCGTAAAGATGGTCCACAACGGCATCGAGTACGGTTTGATGGCGGCTTACGCGGAAGGACTCAACATCCTGCGTCACGCCAACGTCGGCAAACATCAGCAAGAAATAGATGCCGAAACGACGCCGCTGCGCAATCCCGAGCACTACATGTACGACTTCAACCTCGCCGACGTAAGCGAAGTCTGGCGACGGGGCAGCGTCATCGCTTCCTGGCTGCTCGACCTCACCGCGATTTCGTTCACCGAACAGCCCAACCTCGACAAATATTCCGGACGGGTCTCGGATTCCGGCGAAGGCCGCTGGACGATTCTTGCCGGCATCGAGTCCGGCGCACCGTCGCCCGTCTTGACTGAAGCTCTTTATGAGCGCTTCACATCGCGCGGCGAGGCGGATTTCGCGTGCAAAATTCTTTCGGCGATGCGCTTCCAGTTCGGCGGGCATCTCGAAAAGAAGGGCTGACCGCGCGGCGCTCGCTTCGCTTAGACTTGGCGCTGATAGATTTGCGCAGGTCGGCGCACAAAAACACGGAACCCTCTCATGAACTCAAACAATCACCACGCTGCGAACCCATCTCCGGCACCGAACGTGATGGTCATCTTCGGCGCGACCGGCGACCTGACCAAGCGCAAGCTGGTCCCGGCGCTGGTCAATCTTGCCAACGACGGCATGCTTCCCAAGCAGTTCGCCATTATCGGATTCGCTGCCAACGACACGACCACCGAAGGCTTCCGCAAAACGCTGACCGACGAAATCCCCAAATACGCGCCGGCGCAGATCGATCTCAAGAGCTGGGACTGGTTCAAAGAGCGCATCTACTATGTAAAAGGCGACTTCAACGACCCCGATGCGTACAAGCGCCTAGCCGCGCAAATCGCCGAAGTCGACAAGAGTCACGGCACGCAAGGCAACCGCTTCTTCTATCTCGCGGTCGCGCCAAGATTTTTTGCCACGATCGTGCAGCAGCTAGGCGCCGCCGGCCTCGTCAAAGAAGAAAACGGTCACTGGTCGCGGGTCATCATCGAAAAACCGTTTGGTCACGACTACACTTCGGCGATCCAGCTCAACAAAGATCTGAAACAGTGCCTGTCGGAAAATCAGATCTACCGCATCGACCACTATCTCGGCAAAGAGACCGTCCAGAATCTGATGGTCTTCCGCTTTTCGAACAACATCATCGAGCCGCTGTGGAATCGCAATTACGTCGATCACGTGCAAATTACCGCGTCTGAAACGGTCGGTGTCGAACATCGCGGGGGGTTCTACGAGACCGCCGGCGCATTGCGAGACATGGTGCCCAATCACCTATTTCAGCTTTTGACGATGACCTCGATGGAGCCGCCGATCTCCTTCGACGCGGATGAAGTCCGCAACAAACAGGCCGAAGTCTTGCACGCGATTCAGCCTCTAATGCCCGAAGACGTGCTGAAAAATACTGTTCGCGGCCAGTATGGTGAAGGCGTCATCGACGGTGAACAGGTTCCGAGCTATCGCAGCGAACCCGACGTCGCGCCCGATTCGAACACCGAAACCTTCGTCGCGCTGAAGCTTCAGATCGACAACTGGCGATGGGCTGGAGTGCCGTTCTATCTACGCACTGGCAAGCGGCTTGCGCAGCGCGCCACAGAGATCGTCATCCAGTTTCGCCGCACGCCGTTTGTGCTCTTCCGCAACACCACGGTAAAAAATCTCGAAACGAATCGCCTTGTCATTCATATCCAGCCCGAAGAAGGCATCTCGCTCAGCTTTGGCGCGAAAGTCCCTGGCACCGTGATGAAGCTCGGCCTCGTCAACATGGACTTTGACTACTGCAATTATTTTGGCATCGAGCACAGCACGGGCTACGAACGGCTGCTACGCGATTGCATGGCTGGTGATGCGACGCTCTTCCAGCGCGCCGACATGGTCGAAGCCGGCTGGAGCGTCATCCAACCGATCATCGACGTCTGGCATGCGTTGCCCGCGCGCGGCTTCCCGAACTACGCAGCCGGTTCGTGGGGACCTCGCGACGCCGAAGAATTGATGGAGCGCGACGGCCGCAGTTGGCGCCGCATCGGCGAAGAAGACATCGATCAGCGCCGCTTCTCCGATTCCGCCCGGTCTGCGAACGACAAACCGGTCTCAGCGCGTTCGTAAACTCCGCGCGAAAGGAAAGGCCATGGCAACACCTGCACCTCATTCGAATCGTGAGATCCACGTTTTCCCCGACGTCAACGCCATCGCCGCCCGTGCCGCCGAGCTCATCCTTGCCGCCGCGAACGCTGCCGTGCAGCAAAACGGCCGCTTCACCATCTCGCTCGCTGGCGGCTCCACTCCGAAAACTCTCTATGCTCTTCTCGCCGCCGAACCCTACTTCTCGGTCATGCCTTGGGACAAAACCTACATCTTCTTCGGCGACGAGCGCCACGTCCCGCCCGACGACAAAGACAGCAATTTCCGGATGGCTAGCGAGTCGATGCTCTCGAAACTCTCGCTCAAACCCGAGCAAGTGCATCGCATCAAAACCGAAAACCCCGATCCCGAAAAAGCCGCGCACGAATACGAACAGCTCCTCACCTCGTTCTTCAAGCTCTCCACCGGCCAGCTTCCGCGGTTCGACGTCATCCTCATCGGCATGGGCGATGAGGGCCACATGCTTTCGCTTTTCCCCGGCACCAAGGCGCTCCACGACAACGGCCGCCTTGTGCTCTCCAACTGGATCGGCAAGCTCTACACCTGGCGCGTGACGGTGACCGCACCGGTCGCGAACAACTCCGGTCTCGCAATTTTCATGGTCACCAAGCCCGACAAAGCGCTCGCCCTCAAAGGCGTCCTCGAAGGTCCCTACGAACCCGAGCAGCTCCCCTCGCAACTTCTGCAACCGACAAACGGCAAAGCCGTTTGGCTCGTCGATACGGCCGCCGCGGAAAAACTCGATCCCAGCACCATCACCAAGTCCTAACAGAAATTTGTAGGGGCGCAGCACGCTGCGCCCCATGTCCGCAAGATCGAAACCCTAAGCTCACTCGTTTCATCTCAATCTCAACATCGGCGCGATGGTTAAATCCCTTTAAAATATATCGTCGCCCTTTCCCACATCCCGCCAACCCGATGTAAACTTAGTCCGGCACAAACTTAAGGAGAAGCAATGGCAACATCGACCAGCGGCAGCACAATCGAAACGTATCTCGGCGCCAAAGCCGAATCGCTCCTCGGATTCAAGAATCCAAAAATTTCCAAGGACCGCCTGCATCTTCCCGGTCCGAACTTCATCGACAACGTCTACTCCATCACCGACCGCAACATTCGCGTGCTCACCAATCTACAGCGCATGTTCGGCCACGGCCGCCTGCGTAACACCGGCTACCTCTCGATTCTCCCCGTCGATCAAGGCATCGAGCACTCTGCCGGCGCCAGCTTCGCCAAAAACCCCGACTATTTCGACGGCGAAAATATCGTCAAGCTGGCCATCGAAGGCGAATGCAACGCGGTCGCGTCAACGTTCGGCGTCCTCGGCTCCGTCGCGCGCAAATACGCGCACAAAATTCCCTTCATCGTAAAGATCAACCACAACGAACTGCTCACTTTCCCCAATCAGGCGAATCAGATTTTCTTCGGCACCGTGAAGGAAGCCTATGACATGGGCGCGGCCGCCGTCGGCGCCACGATCTACTACGGCTCCGA
>JAFAZL010000830.1 GCA_019239815.1 Acidobacteriota bacterium | reverse complement strand
GGTCAGAGCGAACTGAGCGCCGGCTTTGCGCGCGTGGACCGCGACGGCTCATTTACATGGAATCAGCTTTCCGACAGCGCGATGCGCATCGAGTTTCACGGCTTGGAGAAGAGCGGCTACGTCAAGGCGGTGGACTACGGCGGTGTCGATGTGCTCGAACAGGGATTCACACCACACGCGGGGTCGAACGCGACGCTCGAAATCACGTTGAGCGCTCATGGCGCGCGGGTCGAGGGTACGGTCACGGACGACAATGGGCTGCCAGTCGTTGGGGTTTGGGTCGTGCTGGTGCCCGACGCGAAGCACAGAGATCGCCACGACCTTTACAGAACCGAACGGACCGATCAACACGGCGCGTTCAAGATCAGCCAGATCGCTCCCGGCGACTACGCCCTCTACAGTTGGGATGAAGTCGAAGACGGCGCGTGGGAAGACCCTGACTTCCTGAAACCGTTCGAAGAGAAAAAACAAGGAGAGAAGGTCACGGTGCAGGATCGCGACGACAAGGCATACAATATCACGGTAATCAAGACGGCCGCCGTGGAAGGGCAGAAGCAATAGCAGTTTGGCGGCCGCGTTCCTTTCGCTGCTAGTGGATTTGCGTGATACGCCCTTCGGTTTTGAATTTCTTGAATTGCAAAGCATCATGACCCGGAACTACGCGATCGACTGAGCCGGCGAGCTCTATCATCCGCTTCTGGGCGGCGATGCTGGCCGCATAATCCGCGGTGCTAAACGTTGCGGATGCCTTACCTTCAGTCAAGCTTCTGTAGAGACAAGCATTGTCGGAGGCGAGCACGAATCTCGGATTTCCTTCGACCAACATATATTGTGACGCATAGGTGTGCCGCCCGCCGGTGTAAACGCGAATCCCGGGAAGAATTTCGACGTTATCGCCGTCGACCAAACGAACTCGGCCTTCGGTGTTCAGTTTCACAAGCTCCTGAATGTCATCCGGATCAATTCCGCCGTGCTGCCCGGCGGCTTGCCAAGCGTCGCCCGTGTAATAGCGAAATTCCTCTTTTTGAATCCACACAGTGGCCTTCGGAAACAAATCGATGCCGCCCATATGATCCCAATGCGCGTGGCTCACGACGATATCCGTGATTTCTTCCGGCTTCACACCGGCGAGTTTCACAGCCTCGTCCGGACGTAGAAAATCCTTGATCGTCCAGAGCTTGAACCAACGATCGCGATGGAAGCCGCTGTCGAACAAAATGTTGTGACCGCCGCCGCGAATCAGCCACACCGCATACATCGTGTCGATCTTCTCGTCGCGCGGCGCGCCAATGACCATTTCACTCACGGAATCGCCGGGAGAATCAGCGATGCGAATCGCCTGAATCGAGTACGCTGGCGTCTGTGCTCGACAAACGTTCGCCGCTACCGACAGGATTGCGAACGCTCCTGCGAAAATCTTCAGTCGACATCGGGTCGTGCTGCTGCTCCGCTTATTCATCGCAGCTCCATCAAAAGACGACTCCCGCGGAAAAAGGAAAATCCGCGGGAGCCATCTAACACCTTTTGTGAATTCTCGTCAGGGGTGGCTGATGCTCCACACGTAGGCAGCAACTTCCTTCACCTCCAGCGGCGTCAACTGCGCACCACCCATCGCCGGCATCGGGCTGCGATACTTCTTTGGCTGTTGCACGCCCTCGGTGATCGTCTTCGCGATTCCCGTCCAGCTGCCGTCGCTCCACATGAATTCTTTGGTATTGAGCGCTGGACCCAGCGTCGTGCCCTGTCCGCTGTCGCCATGGCAACCGATACATGGATTCGCGCGATAGAGCCTGGCGCCCGTCGAGACCATCGCAGCCGTCGCACCTTTCGGAACCGCTTTGCCTGCATCGGGATTCGTTCCTTCGGGCGGTTTCGCACTAGCCGTTTCGATTTCGCCCGCGGGGGCGGTGAGGCTCGGGCAGGCCGTGACTCCGGCCGTGCCATCGGCGGATCCACCGTTCCACGTCACGCGATAAATCCGGCCTTTCGTATCGTCGGAAATATAGAGCGCGCCATCTGGACCGGCAGCAAGGCCATCGGGCCGGTGAGCCGCTCCCTCCGGGGATTTCGTTGCGCCGGCAAATCCATCAGCGAAAATTTCGCACTGCGCCGAAGCTTTGCCGCCCGACATCGGTTGGAACACTACGTTATATCCGCCCTGCGGATACGGCGCGCGATTCCACGATCCGTGGAACGCAACAAAAACTCCTTCACGGTAGCGCGCTGGGAACTTGTCTTTGTCGTAGTGCGTCATTCCGTTGGGAGCCCAGTGCGCCGGGAACGCCGCAGCCGGTCCGGATTTTTCAGCGCACACGCCGATTTTCTTTCCGTCGCCGCCGTATTCAGGAGCAAGCACGAGCTTCTGTACGAACGGATCGTAGTAGCACTCGGGCCAACCGTAATCGCCGCCCTTATTCAGCGCGAGCACCTCTTCGGCAGGTAGAGTCGCTTCCTGATCCGGCTTGTAGAACTCCGGCCAGTTCGTGTGGAGCTGATCGCGGCCGTGTTGCGTCACAAAAACCTGGCCGCTCGCGTCGATCGCAAACCCTTCGCCATTGCGGATGCCGGTGGCGTAACGATCGGCGGGTGAGAATTTCTGATCGGTCTTGTTCGCGTCGTAGCGCCAGATGCCGCCGCGCGTTTCGAGTTCCGTGCAGGGATTTTCGCCCGGAGATTTTGCAGTCCGATTTTTCGCCTGGCAGGAATTGGTCGCGCTGGCAACATCAACGAGCAGCGAGCCATCGCTCGTAATGATAAAGGGATGCATCGGGTGATCACCGCCGAGCGGCAACCCCGAGACAACGGTCGTTGCCGAGCCCTTCGGCACAATTGAGCCAGCGGTCATCGCGTACTTCACGATGCGATCGTTGATCTCGGCGTAGAGCGAACCGTTGTAGATCCCGATGCCGGTGCCACCCTTGCCGCCGGTCTGCTCGGTTTCGCCGAAGCGCTCGTTCACATCGGCTTTGCCGGCGCCGCTCTTGTCCTGCAGTGCGACAAGAAATCCGCCTTCATGTGTTTTGCTGTTGCCGAAGTAGCGGCCGGACCAGGTGTTCACATAAACGACGTTTTCGGGCGAAACGACCAGATGTCGCGCGTGCCCGATGCCCTCGGCAAAAATCGTCGCGCAGAAGCCGGTAGGGAGCTTCAGTCCGGTGTCCGAAGGACATCCATGTCCGCTTTGCGCGCCTGCCATCGCTGCGTTGCCTGCGGCCGCGGCTTTCGAGCGATTCTCTGTCGAGGTCACCACAATTCCGGCTACGATCACCAACACCAACAGAACCATCACAATCTTGTAAGCCCCAGACGCCAACATGAAATCCTCCGACGAATTCAGAAAAAGGAAATGAGGAACGATATCGAGCAGCCTCGCCGTTGTGATGATAGTCGAGTTCAGGTGGTTTCAGTACAGCTAGCTATCAACCGGGAGGGAGTTCAGACTCATCGTGTCTGCTCCGTCTATAGGACTTCAATCCGACACCCGCAGCAACGCTATAGACAATGGAAGCCGCACAGGGCGTGGTGAAAAAGAATTCTGCGAGGCACTCACTGCCGCTGCACGCCGAAGTACGACCGAAGAAATTCCCCAGTACATACTGCATCCTGCTCGAATAGCCCACACTGTTGTACCAGTAAGTGGACTCCTCAAGAGCTCCACACGACAGCCAAAGGATTCCTATGATCCAAACCCAGCAAGCAGCAGGTTGCCCGAGCCGCTGGTTCAACGAGAATCCCAAACACCCAGCGGCCACCAGAATCATGGGCGAGTACGGTTCCAGACCGGTGTTGTAATACAAATGACCCACGAAAGCTTCGGGCAGAAATCCGATTGCGATTGATCCTAAGACGGCAAGAAAAAAATGAACGAAGAAGCTCGGCCAAAATCCCAAGCGTCGTAGAAATTGCCAATCGGATAACATTTGTGCCGGGCGCAAGGATACAGCCACCCATGCAAATGAACACTGAAATATGATGGAGAAGATTAAAGAGGTTGGCGCGAGCTACGCACAAAATCGCGCAGCACGGTCACGTTGGGACCGTAGGCGCCGATTCGTCCTGCATCGACCGGCAGGCCAAGCCGCTCGGCCTGGTCAAGATCGACACCGGCATCATCCAGTTCAGACAAGCTAAATCCTTGCGCGGGCAGAACGCGGTTCAACCCCGTCGGATACACCGGCCGGGGCGGACGATGCCGCTGCCATGGCCGTCGCGCCAATTCATAAAACTGTTGCCAATCGCGTTTGTGCCAAGTCGTCATTCGCTTCTCGCTGCCAGATCTGTTCAACTTCAATGAACCCGTTTCCGCCAAAGATTATTCCTTCTCGAAAACTCACAACATCCAAGTACGTACAACGGTTGTGCTTTGGATGCCGTTTCGCTTCCGATGGTGGCATCGCGTTACTTGATGCCACCCGGCAAAATCCAGTATGCCGTGCTAGCCTTGCGACGCCTTGAAAGCCATCGCTCGACCCGGTAAACATACTCGCCATACTCGGATACACGAAGCATTTCCAACTCTGTTGTATCAAACACGTTACGGGGTTATTTGTTTCGCGGCATTTCAACAACCCATCGATAGCGACGTCTGACCACCGGTCCCCCAGCGAACCCTCAAAACGACGCCAAACTGCTGCATCGGGGCGCGACAAGCCGTTCCAATCTTTGACGCCCAAAATGACAAGTCGTCGCCGGGAACAGGGGAGGGAGGCCGCTGCGATATCGCCGACGCGAGTTCCGTCAGCCGGTGCGCTGATATCGTTCGACCCGGATGTTCCCGCGAAGTCGTCACGAAGCGGCGATATATTACGCGTAATAACCAGAACTTTACCAGCGAAAAATTCGCGAAAGCGCTTTCTGTGGAAACGCTTTCTGTGGAAATTAGACGCAGAGATACCGCGATTTACTTTCGGGAGAGTGCTTCAGCGACCCGCTGGGAGTAGGGTCGCACCGATCGAGAGGGTTATCGAGAGGCTGCTCTTGCGATTACCGGTCGATTACCAGCGATTGCCGCGATCACCACGGTCGCCGCGATCGCCACGATCTCCACCGCGTCCGCCACCGCCGCCATGTCCGCCGCGCCCGCCGCCACCGCCACCATGACCGCCGCGTCCGCCGCCATAACCGCCACCGCCGCCGCGTCCACCACCACTGCCCCCACCACGTTCGGCTTGCGGCCTCGCCTCGTTCACCACCAGGTTGCGTCCGCCAAAATTCTGGCCGTTCAACGAATTTACCGCGCGATCCGCATCGTCGTCATTGCTCAACTCAACGAATGCAAATCCACGCGACTGGCCCGTGAAACGATCCCGAATCAGATTGACACCCGAGGGAGTTACACCGATCTGAGAGAAATACTCGTGAAGCTGATCTTCCGTCGCGGAAAACGGAAGATTCCCGATATAGAGCTTCTTCACCTGCCTGCTCCTTCTGCCCGGAACCCAGTAGCGAGTCGCGGAGCGCGCCGAAGTACGAGCGTCGTACACGGGCAGTCCGGGTAGCCGAGCCACCACGGGCGCGAGACAGGCGCTTCAGCGGTCAGGGGAATCGTCTCGAAAATTAACTGGTTTTGCAATGGAAACGTTTCTTCACGAGGGTACAACGTTTGCCCGTTAGGACAGGTCCGTCAAAAGCTGGGTCTGAAAGCTCGTGGTACTATCCGCGCGAGAGACGGCGATAGCCGAGCCCAAGGCCAGCCTCTTTGTAACCTTCAAATTGTGGCAATTGTGGCTTGGCGCTCAGCTTCCCGAGGTCTTCTGATGCGCGGCACCATGATGGATTTCCCGCTGAACCTGCCTCATCTACTGGATCGGGCCGGGTTCTTATTTGCGCGCGCTGAGATCTTGTCGCGCTGTCCGCGCCGAACGGTCACCCGAACGACTTATGCCGAT
>JAFAZL010000692.1 GCA_019239815.1 Acidobacteriota bacterium | reverse complement strand
GTAAATCGCCATCTCGGTCGGCGTATCTGGTCATCCTGGCCCGCGAAATGAATCGATCCGCCCTCAGCGTGGACGTGCATATGGAACGTTCCCAGCGGAGAGGCCCAAGGTTCGTCTTGGATGTAACGCTGGACTTCCCGCCGGGTCCGACCATTGTTTTCGGTCCATCGGGAGCGGGCAAATCGACGTTGCTCGATTGCATCGCAGGCCTGCTGAAGCCTCGGCGAGGCAGAATCACCGCCGGGGAAGAAATGTTCTTCGATTCAGATTCCGGCTTCGATGTCCGCCCCGAACGCCGCCACATCGGTTACGTGTTCCAATCTCTCGCGCTCTTCCCACACATGACCGTGCAAAACAACGTGACTTACGGTGTAGCGAACTTGCCGGCCGAAGAACAAAATCGGCTTGCGGGAGACATCCTCTCCGCGTTTCACATTGATGCACTGCGCGAGCGCAAACCGGACGAGCTATCCGGCGGTGAGCAACAACGCGTCGCGCTGGCTCGCTCACTCGTCACACAGCCGCGAGTTCTGCTGCTCGACGAACCCATGAGCGGCTTGGACGACGAACTGAAAACATCCATCACGCAAGACCTTTTGGCTTGGAACAACGAACACAAAATCCCGATTCTGTATGTGACCCACAACAAAGAAGAAGCGGCCGCCTTAGGCGGCCGCATGATTTACTTAAAAAATGGAAGGGTTGCCGAAAAGGCCTGAATCGATCAGGTCAAAAGTAGAAACGCGCATCCGCTAGCTACTTCGTAGCGCCCGCCGCACCTGGAACGGAGAACCTCACTTCGTCAGCCGACAACGTTTCGCCAGTCGGAGTAGCATGAATCACGACGCGATCACCCACGGCGAGATCCGAAGCCTTCGCGGCTTTACCGTCGCGCGTCACATACATCGTCTTGTCCACGAGCTTTACTTCCACCGATTTTCCATCGGCTTGCTTCACAACGACGGAATCCGCAGTAATTTTCTCCAACGTGCCCATCACGTGTTTTTTATCTCCGTGAGCGAACATCACGGCAGCAGTCAATGCGAGCAGTCCGATCAGTGAAATCACTCTTAGCTTCATCTTGAATTCTCCTTTTTTCGGAGCTCGCAAGCCGTCCGGGCTTCGGTCAAAACGCGCCCCACGCTTTTAAGCCAATATTTCTCTTACATTGAATGATGCTTTGCCGGGGCCTTTTGTTGCACCGGCTCGCCGCCCAGAAAGTCCTGTTCGTCTTTCTCTTCGTCGCGATCGTCCGGCCCTTTCGGATTCATTTTCTCCATGTCGAGGCGCTCCTGATCGCGCAGCCGAGGCAGATGCCGAATAAACAGCACTAACTTCCAACTGTCGTCTTCCGACCCGTGTCCCCCGCCGAACGCAGGCATGCCGGTAAAGCGAACTCCATTTTCGATGATCCAGAAAAGCTCGCCGTCGGAAAGATTCTGCGTTTCCGATTGACGCAGATCAGGCGGCTTCGGATACAGCCCTTTGCCATACATCGTGTCGCCACTCCCATCGTTACCGTGACACGTGGAGCAATGGTCGGCGAAATGATCGCGCGCTTCCTTCAGATTTTCGTCCGATGCGGTCATCGGGTTGTGCATATTGCGCGCATCCGATGGAATCGACAACCGATGCGCACGCTGCGCGAAAAATGTCTCCAGCGCCGTCGGCGTCGCGCGCGCACTGAGGCCGTTGTGCAGTATCGAAACGCCCGCTGCAACCGCGATGCCGACGACGAGCACTAACACAATGAGGATAACGTGTCTGCGTTTCATGTCCGATAGGATGACCTGTTCTCACTAAGTGCTGCACTGAGTACCTTCAGGGTACAACGTCTCGCGTCAATGTTCTGTCAACGAATGGCGGCCGTGAATTCGCCGCGGCTCACGGGTTGCTGGCGGAACTTGAGGGCGAACCTCTCGGCGCTCTGATACGATACCCGTAGGCGGGAAGCTGAGCCGGATATCATCGCCGCCGCCGATGCGATCATGACCGCGAACCCTTCACAAATCGACATGGACTCCGCGACCATCGTCTGCACGTCGCCAACCGAGGAGATTCTCGCCGCTGCGTACGAAGGCGCCGAATTGTCATTCGAGCAAGCGATGCGACTCGCGACCGCGACGGGTCCGGCTCTGCACTCACTGATCGCCGTCGCTGATCAGATGCGACGAGAAACCGTCGGCGACATGATCACATATGTCGTCAATCGCAACATCAATTTCACCAACGTCTGCTTTGTCGGTTGCAGCTTTTGCGGTTTCGCACGCGGCCCAGGCGCACCCGATGCTTACTCGCACTCGGCGGATCACATCGTGCAAAAGGCACGTGAAGCGTGGGACCGCGGCGCTACCGAAGTCTGTATCCAGGGCGGTTTGCCGCGCGATCTCGACGGATTTTTCTATCGCGACATTCTGCGCGCAATCAAACACGCGATTCCGAGAATGCACGTTCACGCGTTTTCGCCGATGGAGATTTCTTACGGCGTCGATAAAACCGGCATGCCGCTGCGCGACTACCTGCAGATGCTGAAGGACGAAGGACTCGGCAGCATTCCCGGTACGGCCGCCGAGATTCTCGACGATCGCGTTCGCCGCCGCCTCAGCCCCAACAAGCTGCCCGTTGCACGGTGGGTCGAGATCATCACAACCGCGCACGAACTCGGCATTCCATCCACATCGACGATGATGTACGGCCACGTCGAAGAGCCCGCCGACTGGGTACGGCACATTTTGCTCTTGCGCTCGATTCAGAAGCGCACCGGTGGTTTCACCGAATTCGTGCCACTCGGTTTCATTCACGAAAAGACTCGCCTCTATCAACACGGCGGCGCTCGCGCCGGCGCCGAACGCGACGATCACCTTCGCGTGCACGCGCTGTCTCGCGTGCTGCTGCACGGTGCAATCAAAAACATTCAGGTGTCGTGGGTAAAACTCGGATTTCAACTCTCACTCGACTGCCTCAACGCCGGCGCCAACGATTTCAGCGGCACCCTGATGGAAGAAAGCATCTCCAAAGCCGCCGGCGCGAATTTCGGCGAATTCGTTGAGCCTACTGAATTTCGCCGGATGATTCGCTCGATTGGCCGCACACCAGCCGAGCGTACGACGAGTTACAAAATCCGCCGCACATTCGATAAAGCGCAGGAGATCGAGCCGGCAGCCGTCAAGAACACCGCATCACCCTTTCCCCTACTCAGTTCCGCCGATACACAACCGACGCACCACATCACTCACGGCGAAAGCGCCTACTAATCTTCCATGCGCGCCCTGCTGCTGCCAGTAAAAGATCTTCGCAACGCCAAACAGCGTCTCCTCGGGATCCTTACGCCGGAAGAACGTTTCGCTCTGGCTCATGCGATGCTCGCCGACACTGTCCGCGCCATGCGCGGCGTCCAACGCGCCGACAAAGTTTTTGTCGTCACCAATTACGAGCCCGCCATGCAAGCCGCCCGCGAAAACGGCTGGCAAGTCCTCAGCGAAGATCGCCAAATCTCCGAGAGTGTCTCCGTTGACGACGCGTCGCACAGAATCGCGGAGCTCGGATTTACCGCCGTCCTCCGCATCCCACTCGATCTTCCGCTGATTCAATCGCGCGACATCGACGAACTGCTCGCGATCGAATGCTCCGCACCCGCCATCGTCATCGTCCCCTCTCGCGACGGCACCGGCACCAACGCGATCCTTCGCACTCCGCCGACGCTCTTTCCGTCGCACTTCGGCTCCGGCAGCTTCGCCAAACACTGCGCCGAAGCCGATGCCGCCCGCGCGCAAGTCCGTCACCGCCGCAACGCGCGCCTCGAAATGGACGTCGACGACGAATCCGACCTCCGTGCCCTCCTCCGACACAATCTCGCCGGCACGCAAACCGGCGCCTTTCTTCGCGACTCGGGCATCGCCCAAAGACTTTCAACTCCGGCACACGACACGACGCCGACAGCCCGCACCGCTTCGCACTCCTGAACCACTCGGCTTACAATACCTCCGCACCACCGCATCACTTCGAACTCACGAGCCCGAATGAAACAGAAAATCTTCTCCGACATCGACGCCGCCATCGCCGACGTTCCCGACGGCGCGCGCATGATGTTTGGCGGATTCGGCGGCGCCGGCTTCCCCAACAATCTGATTCAGGCGCTGGCCCGTAAAGGCACGCGTGACATTTTCGCCATCAGCAACAACTGCGGCACGCGAGACGGCGAACTGGGCATTCTCTTCAAGCTCAATCGCATTCGCCACGTCATCGCATCGTTCCCCGGCCCGCACTCAAATCATTTTCAGGAGCGCCTCGCCGCCAAAGAAGTCACGATTGAGCTCGTCCCGCAGGGCATTCTCTGCGAACGCATGCGCGCCGCGGCCGCGGGCCTGCTCGGTTTCTACACCGCGGTCGGCGTCGGTACCGAAGTGGCCACGGGAAAAGAAGAGCGCGTCATTAACGGCAAGCGCTGCATCCTCGAAATGCCCATTCACGCCGACTTTGCGTTCATCAAAGCCGAGAAATCCGACGAACTCGGCAATCTCACCTATCGCCTCGCTGCGCAAAATTTCAACCCGATCATGGCGATGGCGGCAAAGACCACGATAGTCGAGGTCGAAGAAATCGTTCCCACCGGCTCGATCGATCCCGAAGACGTGATGACGCCCGCAATTTTTGTTCACCGCATCGTGCAGGCAAAAGGAATCCGATATGCCGGATAAAACCGACAAGCCGCGCCTCACTCGCGAACAAATCGCGCAGCGCGCCGCGCTCGAATTGCCCGACGGC
>JAFAZL010000763.1 GCA_019239815.1 Acidobacteriota bacterium | reverse complement strand
CCATTTCGCGGCGCGCACATTGTTCCTCGGGATCGGCTGACTTTGTTTCGAGCAGCGTCGCGAACGACTCTTCGGAATTGCCGCGAGGCTCTTCGAGCGAAAGGTGCTTACCGTCGCGGCGCTGGCGGAGCGTGTCGATCGAAGTGTTGCCCGCGATGCGCGCGAGCCAGGCGCGAAAATCATCGGTGTTGTCTTCACAAGTCCCGGAGAATTGGTCGAGACGCGACCATGCTTTCAGCAGTGTTTCCTGGCGCACATCTTCGGCGTCGGCGAGGTTGCCGGTGACTCGGCGCGCCCGGTGGAGCAGGGTAGGTACGTAGGGCGTCACCATTTCGGTGAAAGCTTCGCGATCGCCTCGGCGCGCGCGCGAAATGAGCGTGGTCTGGGGACGTGTCCTGACGCCCGTGTGCAGCTCAGTGAATTTCGATGAGAAGGTGACCGGTGCGGTGCTCATGGCAGAATAGGAGATGGCAGTCGAATCGCCACGCCTCGATATGATCTAAGTGACAGTAAAGATTGGCTTTGTGCGATTATTGGCGGAGCACGGTTTCGTTGAGAAACGACCGCTTTTGGGACACATTGTCGCGAAAGCGGTCATTGTGTTCAGAAGCGGTCGCTCAGAGCCTGCTCCTCCTATAAATGACGGAACGCGAGTCTAAATTCTTCTAAAACAAACGTCCTCTCGCTCTGGCGAAGCGAATTCAGTACCGCCAACCCGCCACACAAAATCGGTTTAGTAACTTTGTCTCTACGTATTGACGAGGTGAGGCTCTACCTTGCGCAAGACTCAGCCGATATACTTCTCGGCAATTGTTTTTCGTCTTGGCTTGTGTTGCCAAAACATGAGGGTGCATCCAGGCGCACCCGAAGGAGAGCTGACTTGAAAGAAAAAGCGTCTTCGCGCGCGGAGGCGACGGAGGCCGTGGACCGCTCAGAAAACTTCGCTGCAGCATTTTTCGGACTGAAGCGAATCTTTGCGCCGTACACGAAATCGCTGAACGTGAACGCGGATACACGAACGCGACTGTATCTGGAAACTAAATCAGCAAGCTACAAAGGGAAGCCGTTGTTTTTCGGAGCGGTGATTTCTGGGAGAGCTTACGTCAGCTTTCACTTGATGCCGTTGTATTGGGACGCATCGCTCGCGAAAAAATTGTCGGCCGACCTGAAAAAGAAAATGCAGGGCAAGTCATGCTTTAACTTCACCGCGCCAGATCCGAAGTTATTCCGCGAACTGGCGAAGGTGACCGCGGGTGGATTCGCGCTTTACAAGCGGAAGAACCTGCTGTGACGAAGTAGTTCCACCCGCGCATCGCGCTTTAGCTGGTCTAGCATCCGGGCGAAACGCCGAATCTCGGCTGTGGCCGTCGGCTGCAAACCACACCGCGTCTTCAAGCATCCAGTTAGATGGAGCCAGCTTGGCTCATCTCGGAAGTTTTTGTGTGCCGGACCAGAGTGGTTCGCGGGGGTGCGCATGCAATTCGGAAGAATTCACGGCATCGCGTTGTTCGTGCTGGGGTCAATCCTGGTGTTGGTGCAGTTCGTGATCATGACGGGGGCGCGGAAAGACGAAGGCAGAGATGTGCGCGATACGACCCCGACAGTCGAAAGCAAGCTCAGCTACGCGCCGGGAATTTTTGGCGGGATCTTTTTGCTCGGCGGAATTTGGGTGATCTATACGTCGCGGCGCAGCGACGAACCGCCGGCCGAGCGCGCGGTGAAGTAAATCGCAAGCGGCGCGAATCCAAGATCTGCGCTGCCGCCCGCGTCGATTCGTAGAGTCTTACAGAGTCGCTTCCAACTGCAAACTATCGATCATCTGCTGCAATTCGTCGTTTGCTTTGTCGCGACGAGCTTCAGTGTCCTGGATTTTCTTTCGGAGTGAGTCGATTTGCGTTTCCTGCTCGTCGAGCTGTTTCGTATAGCGCTGGAGCAGCGACTTTTCCTCTGTGCTTCCTCGCAAGGCCTTCATGTTTTCGCGCAGGCGCCCCTGGTCATCGACGATATGGTCGATATCCTCTTGGCGGTTCTGCATTTCTTCTTCGAGTTTGGCGACGACGGCCTTTTGCGCGGTGATTTTTTGGAGCGCTTGCGCAACATCGGGCGTAATCGTCCGCTGCCTCAGGAAGATCGCAATCTGGCCGTCGTCGAGATTCGAAAGCTGATAAACGGTTTCGAGCGTGCGGCTCTCTTCGATAGGCAAGGAGGAGGTCGCTTTCGCAGGCGCGTCGACGCGGAAGCGGTATGTGCCGGGAGCACGCTCTTCGGGTTCGCGCGTGCCGTCGACCAGTTTCCATTCCGGCCGCGCAGGATGCTCGACGACAAGAGTCCGCGCCGTTTCATCCTGATTCTTCACGGTGTAGAGGGTGCGTTCGCGCAACTCGCTCGTTTGCGTCATAACGCCTTGGAAATCTTGACGCGCTGCACATGCTGCGGCTGATTGTTGCCCGCGGCTTCGACCATCAAGCCGAGGTCGGTTGCGTACGAGACGATGCGGCGTTCGCCGGGCTTGATTGGGTCGGTTAGGCCTTCGCCGGCGAATACTTCACTTTCGAGAACGCTGAAGCTGCCACCGTCGAGCGTGAGTGAAGTCGTGTTCTTCAGCCACAGCCCGCGCAAAGGACGACCCGAGCCCTTCATTCCCGACCACAACGAGATTTTTTCAGCTTCGATTTCGGTTTGTGCGATCGGGACGAGCGCGGACTGATTTTTCTTCAGCGTGACGCGATCTTTGAGCTTGTATTCGAAGAGATCGCCGAGGTCCTGTCCGTTCGCGGCGGCTGTCATGGCCGATATCGAATCGCCGATGGAACCGGGCATAGGTGGAGGTGGTGCGCCCGCGCCCAAGCCGGTTCCAGTGTTGAACCAAACTGGTCCGTTGCTGCCGCCATTGACGTGCGAACGCCGCGCGACCGCCAACTTTCCGCCAACCGAACTCGACGGCAGAATCGATGAGCTTGTAGTGTTCAGCGCTGGCGAACTTGCTTCAACTTCGACCGATTCCGACACCGACCCTACCGGCAGAGTTGTGTTCAGCGTATTCTCGCCGGGCCCAAGATTTGCAGCCATCACTGTAGTTCGAAATCCGGGGTTCCTGATTTCTATGTGGTATCTCTCTTGTGTGCCGAGGCCGTTGAAAGAGTAATTTCCGTCACTGTCGGTCACCGTCTGGGCGACCGGAACCTGAGCGTCGTTGAGCAAGCGGACCGACGCGTTGGCGACAACCGCTCCGCTCGGATCGGTCACCGTTCCGACGATGCTGTTTTTGCCGCTCGTCATCGCTGCGCCGTGTGTTTGCGGCGAGAGTTCCACGCTCTCCGGCAGAGGCACGACAGGGCGGCGTCCGTAGTAGGGTTCGGAAAGCTGCTGAATGAACGAATGCGGCGCGCCCGCCACCAGCGACAACTGAACATCATTCCAATCTTCGCCGACGGTGTTGTCCACAATCGCCCAGCCTTGCAGCAGCGGCTTCTTGTCGGGTTTGGAGGGCAGCACAATGCGATAGGTCGTCTTCCAGATGGGCACTTCACTGATGTAGCTGACGTAGAGGTTTCGTTCGCCGGTGCCGGCGGTAGAAACCGTCATGCGGCGAACGTCCTGCTCGCGCGCAGACGCGATCAATCCGAGATATTTTCCGACTTCACCCTGCAAATCGCGATCGATGATGCGCACGCTCGTCGATGGATTCAGTTCGACCGAGCGAACTTCGCCACTGTCGGTGATGAGCGAGATTTCCTCCATTTGCATGGCGAAGTTCGCGGAGTTTCGCGTCTTGTGTTCGACGCTCAGCAATTTCCCAGTGACGGCCGGGCCTGTCGCTGAGCGCACCTCGAGCCGCGCGCCACGCAGCGCGTCCAGGAATTCCGCAACGCTTGGGCGCTCGCCCAGCGCCAGTCGCAGCTTTCCCAGCCGGCGAGCCAGCGGTGCTTCGGAGTTGTAATCGACCCCGGTGATGTGGCCGCCGTTCAGGTCGAGCACGGTGAGCGACTTCAGCACGTCGTTGAGCTGCGCCGACGTGAAGTCGATGTGGACGTCCTGGCTTCCGCGCACTCGGCCGAGATGCTCGAAATAGCCAACGCCGTTCTTGTAGAGCACGACTCGGCGAACGGGGAGCTTGCCGGCAGATGAAGATTCCGCTGCCTCGGTGGCTGCCTCGCCGGCGGCACCAACACCTAGCGCTGGAGTTGTCGGACCTGGCTTGGGTGCTGTGGATCGCTTCGCCGAATCTTGTGAATGGCTGAAACTGCAAACGAGAAGACACACGGAGAGTGCTACCAGAGTTCGTGTCATCGGTTCACCCCTGAACGAGCACTTGCGGGACGGGTACAACCTGGTAAATCAAGATGCAAGTTACCATGGCCGCGTTGTCCCTCATGGTGGGGCGAGCATCAACCGTGCGGGATTACCAACTACTTGTTGGACACCACGGTTGGCGAAGAGTGCCTCACTTTACGAGCGGTAATAGCTGTACTATCCTGCGCCCGCAATCCAACCTCACGTTGCGTCCAGGTGCCGCCATGAAGCGCATACTTTGCCTCGCACTGTTCTTCTTTTTTGCCGCTGTCGTTTCCACAAATGCCGCCGATGATTTATTTGAGATCAAGCCTATGGCCGACGGCGTGTGGGCGGCGATTTCCAAGCCGGCCTACAAGGTGAATTGCAATGCGGCGATTATTTTGTTCGACGACAGCGTGCTGGTCGTCGATACGCATTCGAAGCCGTCGGCGGCGCGCGCCCTGATCGAGCAGGTGAAGAAGCTCACCGACAAGCCGGTGAAATACGTGGTGAACACGCATTTTCACTGGGACCACTATCAAGGGAATCAGGCGTATCCGAGTTCGTGGCCCGCGGGCGTCGAAATCATTTCGTCGGAGGCGACGCGGCTGAACATCGAGCAGTGCGCGATTCCGCGCGTGAAGCACGAAATTACGACGATGCCGGCTGAGATCGAAAAGCTGAAATCCGATTTAGCCGCGACAACCGATCCGAAGCAAAAGGAACAGCTGACCGGCAATCTTGCGCAGGCACAGGATTATTTTTCGGAACTGAAATCGATGCAAGTCACGTTGCCGACTCTAACCTTTGATCACAGCTTGATCCTCCATCGCAGGTCGCGCACGGTGGAGATGTTCTGGCTTGGCAACGCGCACACCAATGGCGACGTGTTCGTTTATTTGCCCAAAGAAAAAATTCTGATCACGGGCGACGCATTGCACGGATGGACGCCGTTCAT
Organism: Acidobacteriota bacterium; assembly: GCA_019239815.1. The sequence goes on along the minus strand of JAFAZL010000763.1, from coordinate 3,357 downwards.
GGGCGACAGCTATCCGTATGACTGGATCGCGACACTCGACAAGGCCGAGAAACTCGATTTCGATCAGGTTCTTGGCGGCCACGGCGACGTCATGCACGGTAAAGAAAAATTCGAAATGTGGAAACAATATTTCACAGACCTGATGACGGAAACTGGCAAAGCGTATGCCGACGGAGCGACACTCGAGCAGGCTCAGGCGCAAGTCTCGAAGATCTTGATCGCCAAGTATTCGTCGAAATTCACTCCGACGTTTCCGCACGACGTGATTCCCAATGTGACCAAGGCCTATCAGGTCATCGCCTTCCCCCAGTAGAGTTTCATTGCGTGCAGTCGGAGCATTGACGTCATCCATTGACATAGATGAGGTCTTGAATTATAGTGAACCGAATGGTTCACTATTCCCAGCGCGTGCAAAGCACCGATCGAGCCCTCGCGGCGATCGCCGATCCGACGCGCCGCGCCATCGTGGACCGTTTGGCGCGCGGGCCGGCACGCATTTCGGATGTAGCCGCGCATTTCCCGATGTCTCTCACCGGTTTCTGCAAGCACGTGCGCATCCTGGAGCGCGCGGGGCTGGTGCGACGCAAGCGGCGCGGGCGCGAAAACACATTGCGACTCCAGGCCGAGCCTTTGCGTGAAGTTGCCGAGTGGGTCATGCAGTATCGCGAGTTCTGGACCACGCGCCTCGATCGTTTGGAGCAATTCTTTGTCGATCGACGCGCCGCCGACAAATGATCTGACAAATAAAAAGGAGACGAAAATGCAGACGACCGAAATCACCGTGACGCGCACGATTCCAGCGAGCCCGGAAGAGGTCTACGACGTTTGGATCGATCCCAAAAGTCCAGGCGGGCCTTGGTTTGGCGCGACGAAAGTGATTGTGAATGTGGCTGTCGATGGAGTGTTCTACTTGGCTGTCGGGCACGAAGCAAAGATGTGGCCTCACTACGGACGCTTCGTAAAACTTGATCGGCCCAACGTCGTGGAACACACCTGGATGTCGGAATCGACCAAGGGCCTCGAGTCCGTCGTGACACTCACGCTGGACAGGCAGGGGGCCGGCACGCTCGTCACGCTGCGGCACTCCGGCGTGCCCGACGACGAAGCGGGTCGCAAGCACAAAGAAGGCTGGGATTGGGTGTTGAGCATGTTGGATCAGTCGGTCACAAAGCGCAAAAGTGCTGTGAAATAATGATGTGCGTGACGGTTTTAGGATCGCCGTGCGGGAGTTGAAATGGCGCGTTATTTAACGCAGCACACCTTGTCGTGCCTGACGCGGCAAGGCGCAGAAGGCTTGGCGAAGAAGCTTCAAACAAGCGACGCAATACGCGCCAGCCGGATTTTGGTGAACATGTTGGAAGGGAAGATGGTCGTCGAGTTCAGTGCGCCATCGCGCGAGGCGCTTGAGGCGTATCTCAAGGCGGAGAATATGCATTATGACTGGGTCTTGCGCGTCGAGTGGGAGACGCAAGCACAGGACGGAAAACTGCACATCGCGGATTGAAAAGAGTTAACAGTCGACAGTTGAAAGTCGAAAGTTCCGATCGGTTAGTCGTAGCGCAGCGCGATCAACGGGTCGACGGTGAGTGCGCGGCGCGCGGGAATGTAGCAGGCAATCAAGGCCACCGCGAGCAGCACGAGCGTCACGCCGATAAATGTCCATGGGTCGATGGCGCTGACTCCGAAGAGCAGGCTCACCAACAATCGCGCGAACAGTGCAGCGACGCCCAGGCCGACGACGAGCCCTACAACGGCGAGCCGCATGCCCTGACCCGCGACGAGCCGCAGCACGTCGCCCTCCTGTGCGCCGAGCGCGCGGCGAATCCCGATTTCGTGTCGTTGCTGACTCACCGAATACGACAGCACGCCATACACTCCGACCGCCGCGAGAATCAGCGCGAGTCCGCCGAAGAGAGTCAGCAACGCCGCACCCATTCGAGGGGCCCACAGCGCGTCGCTCATGATTTGGCGGATCGTCTGCACGTTGGTAATCGCGAGATTGGAATCTAGTTGCTGCACGGCGCTGCGCACCGCCGAAATCGACGCTTGCGGATCGCCCGTCGTGCGAACTTGAAGCGTCGCAACCGGCGCGTATTCCTGTGTCATCGGCAGGTACGCCATCGGCTGCGGATCTTCGCCGACTTGAATAACCACGACGTCGCTGACGATGCCGACGACTTCTCGCATTCCCATGTCGCCAAAAAAGTGGAAGCGTTTGCCGAGCGCCGATTCATTCGGCCAGAAATGTTTCGCCATCGCTTCGTTGATCACGGCGACGTTGCGCGTTTCTTTGCGATCGTTGTCGTTGAAGACGCGTCCTGCCTGGATGGGAATGCGGAGAGTGTCGAAAAATGTTGGCGTGACGCTGTTGGTCATCGTCAGCGTGCCGCGGAAGCCCGAGGCTTCGTCCTGGCCTTCAGGAAAAACGGTGCGCGAAAATCCGCCGCCCACAGGGAAGTTGGAAGCGATCGCAGCGCCCGCAATGCCCGGAACCGATGCCGCTCGCTCGACGGCCGCACGATAAAACTGTTGCGCCGAGCCTTCCTGGTAATGCAGCGCACCGACGTTGAACGCCATCACGAAGAGTTTTTCGGCTTCGAACCCCGGATTGATTTTTTGCGCGTTGATTTGGCTGCGAACGAAGAGCCCGGCGCCGACCAGCGCAACCAAAGCCATCGCCGTTTCGACGACGATCAGCAAGCTGCGAATCGGATTGCTGCGCCATCCGACGGAGTTGCCGCGTCCGCCTGCTTTCAGAGTGTCGGCAAGATCGGGTGAAGACGCTTTCCACGCCGGCGCAGCGCCGAAGAGGGCTCCAGTAACGAGCGCGATGCCCAGCGTGAACAATAGAACGTGCGAATCGAGCGCGAGATCGACGTCGTTGGTCTCGATGAAAGCCGGCCGATAGGACCAGAGAATGTTGCGTCCCCAGTACGCAATGAGCAGGCCGACCGCCGCGCCCGCCAGCGAAAGCAGCGTGCTCTCGGTCAGTAGTTGGCGCAAGATTCGTCCGCGACCCGCCCCTAACGCGGCGCGCACGGTCATCTCTTTGTCGCGCGTGGCCGCTTGCGCCAACAGCAAGTTGGCCAGATTCGCGCATGCAATCAGCAACACCAAGCCGACCGCTCCCATCATCATCATGCCAGCGAGCGTGAACTGATCGTGCTGGTTGATGCCGACAGCTGCCTCGGCCAGCGAAGACAATGCAACGCTCCGGCCGGAATTCTCTTTCGGAAACTCCGTTTCCAAGCGCGAAGCGATTGTTTTCAACGACGCTTCGGCTTCCGCCACCTGTGTGCCGGGCTTTAGCCGGCCAAATGCTGTGACCGCCAGGAATCGCCGATCATGAATCGCATC
>JAFAZL010000658.1 GCA_019239815.1 Acidobacteriota bacterium | reverse complement strand
TCAAGCGAACCGCTGGGCGTTTCACTTTCCTGGCCAGCTACACATTCGGGAAGTCCATGGACTGGGCTTCGAGCATTCAGGAACAAGTCAATCCCTTCGATTTCCGCAAGGAGTACGCGATCTCCGCGTTCGACCTGAAACACAACTTCGTTTTCAGCTACAACTACGAGTTGCCGTTGGACAAACTATTTCACGCCTCCAACCGCTTGACACGCGGCTGGGAGATTTCCGGCGTTACGCGCTATGCGACTGGGTTGCCCGTTACGTTTCAGAGCTTCGGCGACAATGCGCTGGTGCAGGTGCAGAACAACGGCGTCAATAGCGTGAGCATCGATTTGCCGGACTACAATCCGATTCTCGGATCGCTAGCTATCAATCACAACCCGCGGACTAATTCTCTTGCGTTCAACACCAAGCTCTTCAGCCCGAACGCGCTGGGCACCTTTGGCAATTCCTCTCGGCGATTCTTCTACGGACCCGGCATCGACAACTACGATATGGCCTTGCGCAAGGTGACGCGAATCACGGAGTCCACTTCATTCGAATTCCGCTTCGAAACCTTTAACACCTTTAACCATGCGCAGTTTGATGGGGCGTCTTCGGTTGATGGCAATCGAGACGACTCCACCTTCGGACAAATACTGAAGTCACAACCAGGACGGGTTGCTCAAGCTGGTCTGAAACTCAACTTTTGAGCGTGGTGGGCTTTACCAGTTGACGAGGCGGTGGGCGAAGGCGTAGTAGCCGGGGCCGACGCGCATGGAGTGGTGCCAGGCGATGGGGAAGGCCCACCAGGTTAAGCCGCCGAGGATGGCTTGACCGAGGGTGAGGGGGAGGATGTTGCGCTGCTTGGCGAAGAGCAGGCACATGCCGAAACCGCCGATGAGGGTGACTGGAACGAGGACGGGGTTGGGCCAATGGAGGGCGCCGAAGGTCAGGCTCGAGAGTGTAGCCGCGATGATTGGGTGCTCGAGGGTGCTCGGATCGGAGCTGTCATTCGACGGCGAGACGAGCGTCGATGTCGCGAACAGGTAGCGATTCATCAGGTAGGAATTTACGGCGACTTGCTGGAGCGTACAGAAGGCGAAGTAGCCGATGAAGCGGTGACGATCGAGCAGGTGCTGTGGCGTGCGGTGCAGGGCACCGAGGGAAATGCCGGCGATGACGATGGCGGCGATGAACGCTGCGAACATCCATAAGCCTTGACGGGTGGCGGGCCAGAGGTTGTCGGCGCGCCAGCCTAACGTCTTTGGAGTGTCCTGGTGAAGCAGGAAGCTGCCCAGGAGCCAGACGGGGAAAATGACCCACGAATACGGATCGGCGGCTTGCCAGCGCCAGATGAACATGGCAACGAGTCCGGAGAAGACAAGAGCTTCGAGGAACGTCAGCGCTTGGAAAGTTCGATTCGCCCGGAATGGCAGGTCCGTCGATTGATTTGCGCTTAAAGAGGATTCGAGAGGGGCGACGCGCGTGACTATGGTCTTGTCGGTGGCCATCTAGTTGATAGTTTCCGGCAAATCGCCGGGTTCGTCTACGTCGATGAGACGGAGGGCGCTCTGGAAGAGGTTCTCGATGTCTTGTTCGCTGACGAGTTTGGGAGTCAGGAGTTCGTCGAGGTCGAAGTCGGGAAAACCGCGATTGGTGACGAGCGCGGGAAGCAGTTGGAGAAGCAGCTTGGCATCGACTGGGCCGAGGACGCGAATCTCTTCGAAGACGATGCGCTGCGTGGGGTCGACGAACTTGGAAGGGTCGACCAGGCGGCAGAGTTCGACGCGCGTTACCGGTTTAACCAGGACGGAGCAGAGAAGGCGAAGAAGATCGCGTTCGGCGGCGATGTGTTCAATTGCGTTCGGAGTCGTCATTGCTCTTGGGTAGATGTGGGTTCTGCTGGCTGTGCATTGGATGCGGTGGCGTTAGTTGGCGTCACGGGCGAAGTCCCAACCGCAGTGGGAAGTTTTTCGCGTATTAGATTCTCGACGCGCCGCCAGACTTTTTGGTCGCACTCGATCTCGATGTGGCTGCGCATGAAGAGTCGGGTGTACCAAGGGTATTCGGGGCACGAAATCGGATTTGAGCTGTAATCGAAATAGAAATTGCCAAGGATGGTGGTTCGCGAGGCGTCGGCGGCGACGATTTTTTGCTGGCCGCGAATGAAGCCCTTGTCCTGGTAGAAATTGGCGGCGTAGCGGACGTTGTCGGGAATGGTCTGGTCGTCGCGGCCGGCTTTGGAGACGCTGTCGACCTGGACGGTTAAGACGATCGGAATTCCTTCGGATTTGAGCTGACGCGCCAGGGAGACGACGGCGCAGGCTCCCCAGCTGTGGCCGTAGAGAATGATGTGGGCGGAGCGTTTTTGTGCGTCGGTGAGAGCGGAGGCAGGTCTTGCGCCGAGCAGGCTGACGATCAGGTCGTGGGCATCGCTCATGCGGCGATTTTCGAATGTGGCAACGTGAATCGCGTTCGGATATGCGTCGCGCAGGCTTTGGGCAACCTGGACGGTGGTGTGGATTGCGTCGTCGTGGCGCACGTAGCCGCCGAGAAAGCCGATGACAATGGGGCGCGAATCGCGATCCGAATGAATCGGATCCGAGGTGGCTGCAGGCGAAACGTTCGAAGAAGCTCCGCTGTGCGAATTGTTCGGACCGGCTGTTGTATCCGGTTGATTCGCTTGAATGGATAGCAGCGGCAGCAGCAGAGAAATCACCAAAATCGCCCCACGAAAATTAAGAACCGACACCCGGCCGCTGCGAATCCAATAGATCGGCTTAACCCGCACACAAAGTGAGATGATGAGGGATACGGCAGGGTTACCCCCAGACGGAGGACGGAAATGGCGCCGCGCCATCGGGTATTGATTCTTGGCGGAGGATTTGGGGGGCTGAGAGCCGCACAGAAGTTGAAGCGCGCGCCCGCGGAAGTCACGCTGATCGATCGCCGCAATTTTCATTTGTTCCAACCCCTGATGTATCAGGTAGCGACCGGGTCGTTGTCGCCTGCTGAAATCGCGGCTCCATTGCGCGGGGTCCTGAGTCGGCAAAAGAACACTCAGGTGCTGCTCGGAGAAGCGGTCGACATTGATCCTGACGCGAAGCGCGTCATTCTGCGGGATGGCGCCGAGTTCGAGTACGACTCGCTGATCGTAGCGACCGGCTCGAAGACTTCCTACTATGGCAAAGATGACTGGCGCGAATGGGCGCCGAGCCTCAAAACCGTCGAAGAAGCTACCGCAATTCGGCACAAAATTCTATATGCATTTGAGTGGGCAGAAAGGGCGAAGTCGGAGGCGGAAGCGCGGGCGTGGCTGACATTTGTGATTGTGGGGGCGGGCGCCACGGGGTTGGAGCTGGCAGGAGCGCTGGCGGAAATCGCGCGGGAGACGCTGAAGCATGATTTTCGGCACATCAATCCGACAGAGGCACGGATCATTTTGGTGGAGGGCGGGCCGCGCGTACTGGCGTCGTATCCGGAGGATTTGTCAGCGAAGGCGGAAAAGCTGGTGACGAACCTGGGAGTCGAAGTGCGCAAAGGTGTGATGGTTACGGAAATCGATGAGCATGGCGTGACGTACAAGCAAGGCGATCAAACGGGCAAATTCGCGGCGAAGACAGTGCTCTGGGCGGGCGGCGTCATCACGACGGAATTCGGTAAGAAGCTGGGAGAGCGGACGCACGCGCCGACAGAAAAGAATGGACGGATTAAGGTAAATCCGGATCTGACGATTCCGAACTATCCGAATATTTTCATTGTCGGGGATTTGGCGTCGTCGTACACGAAGGATGGCAAGCCGCTGCCGGGGGTTGCGCAGGTGGCGATTCAGGGAGGCGCATACGCGGCGAAGGTGGTCCGGGGAAGGTTGGAAGGGAAGCGGGATTTCCAGCCGTTTCACTATTTCGACAAGGGCGACATGGCGGTGATCGGGCGCAATTCGGCGGTCGCGAATATTTTTGGCTTTCACGTGTCGGGGCTGCCTGCGTGGCTGGTGTGGCTGTTCATCCACCTGATGTACCTGGTGGAGTTTCAGAGCCGGGTGCTGGTCTTCATTCAGTGGGGGTTCGAGTATCTGACGTTCAGTCGAGGGGCGTTGCTAATTACGGGGCCGTCGGCAACAGACGTGGATAAGCAAACGAAAGCGGCGGTGACGGCGCAAGCGTCTGGAAAAGGATAGCGCACTGCAAAGGGAGAGCCCCCTTCGCAAAAGGCGCGAAGGATGGGGCACCCGCAGCCACTCTACGGCGCGTGACGTAACAGATCTGCCGGTAAAGTACTCGATGGAATAAACTTACGACCTCAGGCAATCCTTGTATTGCGCGGTGTGGACCACGCTCGCATGCTTGCGGCAAACGGAGCGACGGGCTTCACCGAAGGCAAGAATGCTGGGGAAATCGTCATCCCGGTTGCCGCATAGCGCGCCGAAAAGGGCGCGCGTGAGTCACGTCTATCCCGCGAGTCATCACACTGCTCACCTGATCCCTGACCAACTGCTACCGTGGCTGCTTGCCGCGTCGTTGCTGCTTGGTCTCACAATTTTGATGTTGGCGTTAACGGCGCGAGCAGAGTCCACCCCGCGAGTGATGTCGAGAGCGGGCGTGCTGGTGCAACTTCCGCCGGACGCGAATGATTTCGCCAGCGATTTTTTTCATCACGAAATAGAAGCACAAATGCGGGATAACTCTCTTTGGAGCTATCGCGAAACCAAGCGAGAAGATGGGAAGCTGAAGCTGTACGACGTGTGCCAGACGCGGCAAGGTGAAGTTGAGCGACTGGTCGCGATTGGCGGACGAGCGCTGACGAATGAACAGCTGGCGAAAGAGGATTCGAGAATCCAGGGCGTTATTTCTGACGCAGAGCAGATACGCCAGCGTCAGAAAAAGCAGCGGGAAGATGGAGATCAGGCGCGTAAGTTAATGCGGATGTTTCCAGACGCATTTGACTTCCGGTATGACGGGATAAATGGCGGACTTGTGCGGCTGCGATTTTCGCCGAATCCGAAGTTCCGGCCGCCGGACCATGTTAGTCAAGTGTTTCACCATATGCAGGGCACCGTGCTGGTGAATGCGGAGGAACGACGCCTGGCTGCGATCGACGGCAAGTTGACGAGCGAAGTGAAGTTTTTGGGCGGCTTGTTCGGGCACCTGGAGAGGGGCGGCACGTTCACCGTGGAGCAGAAAGAAGTTGCGCCTCAAATTTGGGAAGTCTCGGTGATGCACATACATATGAGCGGGAAGGCGCTGTTCTTTAAGACGATCGATGTGCAAGAAGATGAGACGTGCTCGGATTTTCGGTCGGTTCCTGCTGACACTACGCTCAAGCAAGCGGCACAGATGCTGAAGGAAACGCCGACGGAGTCGGCGGAGGCGCTTGGGATTAACTGAAGTTTGTCTGTTGGATTTCAT
>JAFAZL010000615.1 GCA_019239815.1 Acidobacteriota bacterium | reverse complement strand
GACTACCCGCAACCGAAGCAGGCAGAGAAACAAGCCGACAAACAACCGCCGGCCCCGCAGACGCGGGGCGATGCCGCGGCGATCGTCGCGCAAGACATGCGCGCTAACCAAGGAAATGCGACACAGTCTTCGAGTGCCACGAGTGTTCCTGCGTCGTCGCCGATGAAACAGTCCGCACCGCAGGAATTGAATCCGCCAACCCCAGGCGTAGGCGGCGGTGGAAAACGCGGCTCGCTCACCGTCGATCCTAACGCGGTGCCGCGCGCTATTAGCGATGACAGCCGCAAGCCGCAGCACGTTGTCGAAGAGCTGGCGATGGCCAAAGTGACGCGCGCGGTTTACAGCGATCGGCAGTTGCAGCAGATCATGGACGATTTCTGGTTCAACCATTTCAATGTGTTTGCCGGCAAGGGCGATGTGTAATGGCTGATGACCTCTTATGAACGCGATGTGATCCAGCCGCACACGCTTGGCAAATTCAAAGACCTGCTCAATGCCACCGCACACAGCCCGGCGATGCTCTTCTATCTCGACAATTTTTTGAGCGTTGATCCAAATGCCGGGGCGCGTGCCGCTGCGCAACGTGCGATGCGTCAGCAAGCGCGCTGGGGACGCTTCGGTGGGCCTCCGCCGAACGCGCAGCAGGCGAAAAAAGGCACGCGCGGGCTCAACGAAAATTATGGCCGCGAGCTGATGGAGCTTCACACGTTGGGCGTCGATGGCGGGTACACGCAAAAAGATGTGACTGAGGTCGCGCGCTGCTTTACTGGATGGACGATCGAAAAGCCGAGGGAAGAAGCGATCTTCAAGTTCGACGAAAAGCTGCACGATCCCGATCCGAAGATCGTGCTTGGCAAAAAAATTCATGCGGGCGGGATGAAAGACGGCGAGCAGGTGATCGATCTGCTCGTCAAGAATCCGAACACTGCGAAATTTATTTCGACCAAGCTCGCACGCCGATTCGTCTCCGACACTCCGCCACCCGAGCTGGTCGTGCGCATGGCGAAGGAATTTCAATCGAGCGATGGCGACATTCGCGCGGTGATGAAGGCAATGATTTATTCGCCGGAATTTTGGTCGCGCGAAACGTACCGCGCCAAGGTGAAGACGCCATTTGAGCTTGTTGTTTCGACGGCGCGCGCGCTCGGCACCGATGTCGATACGCCGATGCCCCTCGTGCAGTGGACCGGCCGCATCGGCGAGCCGCTGTATCAATGCCAGCCGCCGACAGGCTATTCCGACAAAGCGGATGCGTGGGTCAACACCGGCGCGCTGCTCAATCGCCTGAACTACTCGCTGGCGTTGGCGAGCAACAAAGTTCGTGGCTCGCGGAGTGACACCGCGTCATTGCTCGGCGTCGATGATAGTGGCGGTGATCCAAAGCCAGCGCTGGATCGCGCCGTCCAGGTTTTTCTCGGCGGCCAAGCTTCGCCAACCACCGTCGAGACGTTGCAAAAGCAGATCGACAGCCCGCAGATTTTGCAGGCAAAGCTGGACGATCCGATTAAACGTGTCGATCTTGGCGTAGTTGCAGGCTTAGTTTTAGGTGCGCCGGAGTTTCAGCGCAGGTAGCAAGGGGTATAGCAATGGCAAATGAATGTTGCGAAGGCAGCCGCCCAATTAAATTTTCGCGCCGTTATTTCTTGAAGCAGGGTGCCGTCGCCATGGTTGGCCTCAGCGCGATGCCCGCGTTCCTGCAGCGCGCGGTCGCCGCGACCCCGGCCATTACCGGCAAAAAACAATTTGTCGTGCTATTCCAGCGCGGCGCTGCCGATGGACTCAACATCGTCGTGCCATTCTCCGAGCCGAACTACTATCGGCTGCGCCCGACGATCGCGATTCCACAGCCGCGCCGCGGAGGCGCCGACGCCGCGATTGATCTCGATGGATTCTTCGGCCTGCATCCGAGCCTCGCGCCGCTCGAGCCGCTGTTCCATCGCAACCAACTCGCGATAGTTCACGCGGCGGGCTCACCCGATCCGACGCGCTCGCACTTCGATGCGCAGGATTTCATGGAGTCTGGCACGCCCGGCGTGAAGGCCACCGAGGACGGCTGGCTCAATCGCGCGGTCACCTCGGTGCCCGAAGAGAATGCCTCGCCGTTCCGCGCTGTCGCGATGGGACCAAATCTGCCGCGCATGCTGCATGGGAGCGCTTCGGCGATCGCGCTGCCTGATCTCAAGCAATTCAAGGTCATGCCGCAGAACGCAGCGATGGGCGCCGCGGTTCAAGGTGGATTCGAAGCGATGTATGCGCAGAGCGTCGATCACGCGCTGCATGGCACCGGCACCGAAACATTCGAAGCGATCGACATGCTGCGCAAGGTCGATCCTTCGAAATACACTCCCGAAAATGGCGCGCAGTATCCGACGAGCCGGCTCGGGCAGAGTCTCCAGCAGATCGGGCAGCTCATCAAAGCCAACATCGGCGTCGAAGTTTTGTTCGTCGATTGCGGCGGTTGGGACAATCACGTCAACGAAGGCGGCGTGAACGGCCAGCTCTCGAATCTGCTGAAAGATCTTGGGCAGGGACTCGCCGCGTTCCATCAAGACATGGGCGACCGCATGCAAAACGTGGTCGTGGTGACGATGAGCGAGTTTGGGCGCACCGCGAAAGAAAACGGCAATCGCGGCACCGACCACGGTCACGCCAACTGCATGTTCGTTATGGGCGGTGACGTTCGCGGCGGCCGCGTCTATGGGCGATGGCCGGGACTCAACGATCATCAGCTGAATGAAGGGCGCGACCTCGCACTGACCACCGACTTTCGCTCCGTGATGAGCGAGATTCTAGTGCGCCACAACGGCGTCACCAATCTCGGCACCGTCTTCCCCAATTTCGACACCAATCCGCGCACGTTCCCGAATCTGATCAAAACGTAGCGTTCAATTGCCCACGCCTTTGTAGGGGCGGGGCTTGCTCCGCCCGACCACCGCGTCTTGTTTCGAAACGACCTGCGAAACGAGAATCCGTCATTGCCAATCGCTCGCTTGACCACAAGCGGAGCTGCATTGCATCCTAACGTTTCTCAAAAACCTCGGTGTTTGGGCGCACCTCCGCAAAGAAAAAGGAGCCACGTTGTCCATCGACAGCATCAAGACCGTCGCAGTCCTGGGTTCGGGCACCATGGGCAACGGCATCGCTCACGTCTTCGCGCGCGCAGGCTACAAAGTGATTCTCCGCGACGTCGAGCAGCGCTACCTTGACCGAGCGCTCGACACTATCTCTAAGAATCTCGACCGCGAAATTAAGAAGGGCAAACTCCCCGAAAGCGAAAAGGGAAGTGTCCTCGCCCGAGTCGTCCCCGTCACCGATATGTCTACCATCGCGAACGCCGACTTCCTCGTCGAAGCCGTCCCGGAAAAACTCGACATCAAGCGCCACGCGCTCACCGAAGCCGACCGCCTCCTCCGAGACGACGTGATCATCGCCAGTAACACATCCTCGATCGCGATGACCACCCTCGCCGCCATGACCAAGCGGCCCGACCGCTTCGTCGGCATGCACTTCATGAATCCGGTCCCGATGATGGCGCTCGTCGAAGTCATTCGCGCGCTACAAACCAGCGATGCTTCTTTCAACCTGACGATGGAGCTCTCGAAAAGGCTCGGCAAAACGCCGGTCGCCGTCAACGACGCGCCCGGTTTCGTCTCCAACCGCGTCCTCATGCCCCTTATTAATGAAGCCGCTTACACTGTGCTAGAAGGCGTCGCTACTCCTGAAGCCGTCGACACCGTCATGAAGCTCGGCATGAATCACCCGATGGGTCCGCTCGAACTCGCCGACTTCATCGGCCTCGATGTTTGCGTTGACATCATGCACGTCCTCCACGAAGGCCTTGGCGACCCGAAATATCGCGCCTGCCCCCTGCTCAAAAAGTATGTTGCCGCTGGCTACCTCGGCCGCAAGTCCAGCCGCGGCTTTTACTCCTACGAGAAATGATCGGCACACCGGCGAGAAGATCCTGGAATGTCGTGGTCGGATTCTTCTTGGGAGGTATCTTCGCGCAATTCATCGGAATAGCATCGATTGCCCTCTATCAAACCGCGACCGGTACGGGCTTTTCGTGGATCAACCTATATTCGCTGACACTCGGGCAGCGACTCTTCTACATGGCCATCCCGGCAACGCTGGGATTGGTCTTACTAAGAAGCAAGCCGTATGTGGCCGTCGGAACGTTCCTGTACTCGGCGTTCATTTGGTTCGTGACGGCGCCCTATCGATGAAGGCGAAACAAAAGCAAAAATAATGTTTGCTTTTTATTCGCCATGTGCTACTTTGCCCTCAGGCGTTTTCAACAGGAGTCGGCCTCGGCCACTTGCCGCGACAGCAAAACCTGTCATCCTGAGCGTATCCGGTGAGGATGCGTCACCAATTCGGCCCAGGATGTTCAGCAGCGAAGCCCGCCGCAGCAAGCAGCCAGCGCCGCCAAGCACAGAATAACGATAGCGCCAAAGTAAACCGAATGGTAAACTTCGCCACTCGTTATATAAAGGTGATCGAAGCAAAGGCAGCACAAGCCGTGCAAACGGCCGCAACACCAAAACAGCGCGCGCTCTCCCGGGCGTTCGCCGGTCAAAGCAAAATTCCTATTTTCTCTACTGAGGTGTGAAATGGCGGACGAAAAAGCCAAATTGATTGAAGCAGCGATTTCGCAGATCGAAAAGGATTATGGCAAAGGTTCGATCATGCGCTTGGGCAATCGCGACGTGCTGGTGCCGGTCAGCGTCATCCCGACCGGCTGCTTGTCGCTCGACCTGGCGCTGGGAGTCGGCGGTTTCCCCCGCGGGCGCGTCATCGAAGTCTACGGCCCGGAATCCGGCGGTAAAACCACGCTTACCCTGCAAGTCGTAGCCGAAGCTCAGAAACTCGGCGGCATCGCCGCGTTCATCGACGCGGAACACGCCCTCGATCCCATCTACGCCCGCAAACTGGGCGTTGATGTTGACAACTTGCTCGTTTCGCAGCCCGACAACGGGGAACAGGCGCTCGAAATCGCGCAAACGCTCATTCGTTCGAACAGCGTTGACATCATCGTTGTCGATTCCGTCGCCGCCCTCGTTCCCAAGGCCGAACTCGAAGGCGACATGGGCGATCCGTCGATGGGTCTCCAGGCGCGCCTGATGTCTCAGGCGCTCCGTAAGCTCACCGGCATCGTCGCCAAGTCGCGCACCTGCCTCATCTTCATCAACCAGATCC
>JAFAZL010000557.1 GCA_019239815.1 Acidobacteriota bacterium | reverse complement strand
CCAAGCGACAACAAGAGGCGCAGCAATGCCAAAACTGGAGTACGTTCCTACCACAATCCCCACCACCAGGGCAAAGGAGAATGCCCTCAAAACCTGGCCGCCCATCAGGAACAGGACGAGCACGGTAAGGAAAGTCAGGCCGCTAGTCAAGATCGTTCTCGAAAGAGTCTGATTGATCGACTTGTTAACAACGTCGGCGAACGATTCTTTGCGGAGCAAGCGGTTGTTTTCGCGGATGCGATCGAAGATGACGATGGTGTCATTCATCGAATAACCGACGAGGGTGAGAAGAGCCGCGATGACCGTCAACGATATTTCGAAGTGCAGAATCGAGAAAAAACCCAATGTAATGAGCACATCGTGGAAGACGGCGAGAACGGCGGCAGCCCCGAAGACCCATTCGAAGCGGAACGCGATGTATACGAGCATGCCGGCGAGTGCATAGAGCGTAACGAGGATGGCTTGCTTCCGCAGTTCGGCGCCAACCTTGGGGCCCACAATTTCGACGTTGCGAATTGCGAATGTGCCGAGCGCGCAGTTGCTCTTGAGTGCGGAGATTACCGCGGGGGTCGCGCCTTCAACACCGCTGAGGTCGTCAAAACTGGTGAGCACGCCGTTCTTCGGACCGTCGCGATAAGCCAGCAATCTGCGAGCGAGCTGATCGTAGCGATCGCCGGCACCAGTTGAAAGCACGAGCGGATCTTTCGAAGTAAGAATCTCGGCAAGTGAGGAAGGGGTGGCGGCGTTGAAGTCGGGCTTGCCAGGGTCCTTGGTGCCATACATCGCATTGAGAGCGGTGAGAACCTGCGCTTTGCTGGTATCGAGCGCCTGGTCACCCTGCCCCTTTTGCTCGACGAAGATGAGAACTTCATTCGAATTCGAAGCCGTCACGCCAGCGCTGATCGCCTGAATCTCACTGCCACCGAGACCCTGTGTTTTCAGCGCGTCGCGAATCTGGTCAATATTTGGCGGCTGGGCGAAACGCACGTCGACGTTGGTGCCGCCCCTGAAATCGATGCCGTATCGGAGGCTGCCTTCATGCAGCCAGGAAATGAGCCCTGCGATGAGGAGAATGGCGCTCAAGCCATAGAAATACTTGGCTTTGCCCATCCAGTCGATATTGGGCTCTTTGAAGAACTCAATCATGCCGAGATGCGTCCCTTCTTTAGACTCCAACGCCTAAATAATTGTTCCCAGGACCCTACGATCTCTGGGCTTTGATGGCACAGAAAGCGCAAAGTACTGCGATGAAAGTTTCCCAAGAGTCCTAGTACAACTCAGATGCTGAGCTCCGCCTGCCGGTCCATCTTGGAAAGGTGATATTGGAAAATCGTCTTGGACACGTAGATCGCGGTGAAAACGTTGGCGATCAAGCCGATGGTCAAAGTGATCGCAAAACCACGGATGGGTCCAGTTCCAAAAAGGAACAAGAAGAAGGCGGAAACGACCGTCGTGACGTGCGTGTCGATGATGGTCAGGAATGCTTTATCGAAACCAGCGTCGACGGCGGCTGCGGCCGATTTGCCGTGGCGCAATTCTTCGCGGATGCGTTCGAAAACGAGCACGTTGGAGTCGACGCCCATACCGATGGTTAAGATGACGCCGGCGATGCCCGGCAGCGTGAGAACGGCGCCGAACGTGGCAAGCGCGGCGAGCAAGATCACGAGGTTGAGGATCAACGCGACGACGGCGTTTGCGCCCGATAGGCGGTAGTAAACGAGCATGAAGAGCATCACGACGATCAAGCTGAGCACAGATGCTTGGACACCGTGGCGGATGGAATCGGCGCCCAGCGACGGGCCGACGGTGCGCTCTTCGAGATATTTAATGGAAGCTGGGAGCGCGCCGGCGCGGAGAACGAGCGCCAGATCGTGTGCGGAGTCCTGGCTGAAGCTGCCTTCGATGACGCCGGTGTCGTCGATGCGGCCGTGAATTACGGGCGCGGAATAGACACGATGCTGGAGAACGATGGCCATCTGGCGATTTATGTTTTGCTCGGTGAAGGGACCGAAGCGGCTCGCGGCGTCGGCAGAGAGCGAGAAATTAATCTGCCACTGGCCGGGATTCTGCGTACTGCGATTTTCGGTGGCACTGCGGAGGTCGCGACCGGTGACGATCGGTGAGCGGCTGAGCACGTACCAAACTTCGCCTTGATCGGGAGCCGCGGTACGACTTTCATTGCGGCCTGCGACGACCTCGCTGCCTGGGGGTAGAACGCCGCCGTGTGCGGCGAGCGCGGCAACCTGCGAAGGATACGTCGTTGGATCTTCGACGAGTTTTAATTCGAGTTGGCCACCGGCGCGAATGACTTCTTTCGCACGCGTTGGATCGCCTTCACCGGGAAGCTGGACAAGGATTTCGTTGTCGTTGGCGCCGCCGCGCTGCTGAATCGTCGGCTCAGTCAAACCGAGAGCGTTGATGCGGCGCTCGATCGTTTCGATCGATTGCGTCATGGTCGTTTCGCGAATTTGCGCGACAGCGTTGGCGCGCAGCGTCAGGGTGTAGCTGTTCTGTTCGCCCGCTGCAGGAGACAAATCCCAGACGTTTTGCAATTGCTGGCTGACGAGATCGCGAAAATCCGAGGTCTGGTCAGGGGCGATGTTACGGACGAGAATGTGCGTGTCGTCGGTGCGGCGTACTTCTTCGTATTTGATATTCTTCGCGCGCATCTGGGTCGTCAGGCGATCGACCGTCTGATCGGTTTCCTGTGCGATGGCTTCCTGCGTTTGCACCTGTAGAATCAGGTGCGTGCCGCCCTGCAGATCGAGGCCGAGCTTGATTTGGTGCGCGAAATTATCTTTCAGCTGCGCGAGCGAGGTCGGGAATACCGGCAAGCCGATCAAGCCATAGATGCAGCCGACGACGACCAAGACGATAAAAATGACTTTCCACTTCAGGTTTGGATTCATGGCTGGACGTTAAGAGCTCCGTATGAGCCGGAGTAGTTGCCCGCGGAAATCGCGCGGACGTTGAGAGAAAATCTACTTCGCATCTTCGGTGGTCTCCACTTGCGAAATCGCCGAACGCGCGATGCGGATTTTGACCTGGTCGGCAATTTTGAGGATGACGGTGTCGCCGTCAAAGCCGTTGATCGTGCCGTAAATGCCGGCGTTGGTGATGACCTTGTCGCCAGTCTTGAGCGCGCCCAACATTTCCTGCGTTTTCTTTCGCTGGCGCTGCTGCGGCAGGATGAGCATGACGTAGAAAATGCCCATCACGATGACCATCATGATCAGCGGGCTGCCGAGCGCGCTGCCCAGGCCACCCTGCTGGAAAATTGTTGCCGCGAAAATCATTGTGGCTAAACCCGACCCTTTCGTTCTCTAATCCCTGTCCATCAACCGCGAGCGATTGTGTCCATGTCGCGCGTTCACTGCGAAGATAGCAGCAGCCAGCAACGGGAAAATTCCCGTTCGCTCCCACCCTTACGATTCTCTTCTGGTGGTGTCTCGCGGACCTCGCGCGCCGTCCACCCACTTCGACCTGCTTGCCCTCAGGCCGGACCTGCGGAGTAACGCGCGTGCATCGCAGATGAGAATTTCGCTAGGTTCCCAAACCCGATAGCCTCACGGATTTGGCGCATGATGTCAAGGTAAAAGTGGACATTATGGTGGGTCGCAAGGATGGCCGCGGTGATTTCGCCGGCGTGAAATAAGTGACGTAAGTACGCTCGTGTGTAGCGTTTGCAGACGGCGCAGGAGCACGCGGGATCGAGCGGGCGCTGATCTTCGGCGTAGCGTGCGTTTTTTATGAGGACGCGGCCTTCGCTGGTGTAAATGCACGCGTGGCGCGCGGCGCGCGTCGGTAGGACGCAGTCCATCATGTCGATGCCGAGCGCAACGTAGTCGGCGATTTGTTCGGGGCGGCCGACGCCCATCAAATATCTTGGACGATCTTTGGGTAGCAATTCCGTGACGACACCCGTCATTTCGCAGGTCATGGTGTGTGGCTCGCCGACGGCCAGGCCGCCGATCGCATTTCCTGGAAAATCGATTTCGAGGAGTTGTTTTGCACTTTCGCGACGGAGGTCGGCGAAGGTGGCGCCTTGGACGATGCCGAATTGCCATTGAGGCAAACCGGAGCCGGTGGCTGCGGCGCCGTGTGCGGCCGTCTGTTGCAGGAAATATTCGCGGGCGCGTTTTGCCCACAACGATGTGCGCTTCACCGCAGATTCCGCGATGTCGCGCGGCGCGGGCGTCTCGATGCATTCGTCGAGCACCATCGCGATATCGGAGCCGAGCGCGAGCTGAATCTCGGCGGCCTTCTCAGGGGTTAGTAGATGCTCCGATCCGTCGAGATGCGAGCGGAAGCGCACGCCTTCGTCACTGATTTTGCGAAGGTCGGAGAGGCTGAAGACCTGGAAGCCGCCGGAGTCGCTGAGAATGGCGCCGGGCCACGCCATGAATTTGTGTAATCCGCCGAGCTTGCGGATCAATTCGTGCCCGGGGCGCAAATATAAATGGTAAGTGTTGGCGAGAATGATGCGCGCGCCGTGTTGTTCGAGCGCGTCCTGCGTCAGTCCCTTAACGGTAGCGGCGGTGCCGACCGGCATGAATGCCGGCGTTTCGAATGTGCCGTGGGGCGTCGAGAATCTGCCTCGGCGCGCGCCTGTCGGGTCGGTCTGGGTAACCTCGAACGCAAAGCTCACCTATATATTGTAGCTGTGACGCGTTCGTGCCCCAACTCGCGACATACTCGGTAGCGATTGAAGAATTGGAGAGACGCGCTAGATCGCGGCCCAGGCGACCTTTGCCAAAATCCAGACCGCCCACAAACCGAAAACAATTCCGAAAGCTGCGCCCGGTTTCACTTTGCGCGGATTCGCGGCGGCGAACCCAATTGCGATCAACACCAGGCACCAAATCCAAAATAATTCCAGCGATCCACCCAGCGCCAGCAACGGCTTCGGCGCCGTCTCCGGCAAGTAGGATTTGAGCGACGTCGCCACGATGCTTTCCGGATCGACGTCACCGTATGATTTGAGTGGCAAGATGATTAGCGCCAGAATACTGACAATCACGGTCGGCAAAAATGCGTGCGTCGTGATCGCGAACGATTGGCCGTATCGCACGCCCGCTCCGCTAAATAAATTAAATGCGCCCATGTAAATCGCGGCAAAGATCAGGATCGAGATCGGAGTCGCGACCGCGCCGATCACATACGAAGAGCCCGACCAAAACTTTACTTGGCCCGCGAGAGCCGAATCTTTCTGCTCTTCCGACAATTGCTCGAATCGGGGATTCTCTTCGGCCTTGTGCCGGATGTATTGTGCCCAGTTCATTTTCGTATTTAGCAGCGAGCCGACGACGACCGCCAAAATCATCATCAGCAACATGGGCGCGATCCACGACGGCTTTTCCGCGATCGAAGTGAACGTCGCCTTTGGCGAAGTAAAAACTCCGATGATGCGACCAATCGGGCTAACGGGTGCGGCTGCCTCTGGCGCGGGCACGGTAGTAGCCATAGATATTCCTCCACCACAGAGTAATCAGTAGGGTCTTCCTGCCTTCTTACACCTAATACGCGGAGAACCGAAGGAAATTTCAAAGCGTCCAGCAGGGCGTTGTGGATTCGATCTGCGCAGGTCGTTTGCTCAACATGGAGCGAATTTGCACCGTTTTTGCTATCGGGGAATTTCTGGGACTGCGGCCAACAATTCTTTCGTGTATTCCTCCACGGGCCGGTGCAAAACCAGGTCCACATCGCCCGTTTCCACGAATCGGCCGCCTCTCATGACCGCGACGCGCGTCGCAATCTGCGCAACAACCGGGAGGCTGTGCGATATAAAGATGTAGGTCAGTCCGAACTCGCGCTGTAGTTCCTGCAGCAACAACAACACTTGCGCCCCAACCGAAACATCCAGCGCCGAAACCGGCTCGTCAGCCACAACCAGCTTCGGACGCAAGATCAGAGCCCGCGCAAT
>JAFAZL010000632.1 GCA_019239815.1 Acidobacteriota bacterium | reverse complement strand
TGGTTGTATTTTTCGGGGTGTTCGACCTGGTAGTAGGCGGATTGGGATTGAAGGAGCAGCGTGCCTTGGTGATTTTCCCAGACGCCGAGGATGACGAACGGAATCGCGGTGGCGGCGGCCCAGAGCTTGGCGTTGCGCGGGATTTTGGATTCGGGTTCCCAGCGGAAGAGTTGAGTGGCGACGAAGAAGGCGAGAAGGGCCCAGCAGGCGAGTGAGACGGCTTCGATCCAGACGGACGAGACGCCTTGGCCGAAGAAGACGGAGCTTTGCAGTCCCCAGACTAAATATGTTGCGGGGAGGAAGAGTGCGAATTTTTGGGCGACGTGCGGGAGATAGGGGAGCGGCATCGTCGCGCCGGAGAGAAAAATTAGCGGGAGCCAGATGAGCTGATTGAGGACTTGAGTCTCCTGCATGGTGTTGGTGACGCTGGCGACGATGAGGCCCATGGAGGCGAAGGAGACGACGCCGACGGTGACGAGCAGGAAGAAGGAGATGAGATTGCCGAAGTCGGTGACGTGGAAAATGACGCGGGCGAAGATGAGTTCGATCAGAACGGTGGGGAGTGTGAGGACGTAGTTGGCGACGATGCTGGAGGCGAGCATGTCGGCTGCGGTGACTGGCGTCACATGGAAGCGGCGGAGGATGCCTTGCTCGCGGAAGGTGACGAGAGCGGCGCTGAGTCCCCAGAAGCTGCCCATGACGGCGAGAGAGACGACCGGGCCGAGGAAGAAACGAATGACGTGCGGGTCGCCTTTAGCGAAGACGCCCGCGTAGAGGAAGAAAAAACCGAAGGGCATGATCACGCTGAAGAAGAGAAACATTTTGTTGCGCAGCGTGAGGCGGATACGCATCGCGGTGAGTGTGAGGAAGTGCTTAATCGCGGAGCCTCCTGCCGGTGAGTTCGATGAAGACGTCTTCGAGAGACGGAGTGGCGATATTGAGGCTGACGAGTTCGTTGCCCTGAGCTTCGAGATGTTTCACGAGAGAGACGATGGCTTGCGGCGGGCGTTGGGTGTGGAGGGCGTAGCCGCCGTTGAGATCGCGGCATTCGGTGACGCCTTCGAGCGTGCGGAGAGTTTCGGGCGATTCGGGGCGGGAGAGTTGGACTTCGATGCGGGTTTTGTCGCCGGAGCGATTTTTTAATTCTTGAGGAGTGCCGAGGGCGATGACTTTGCCGTGATCGACGATGGCGACGCGATCGCAGAGGCGCTCGGCTTCTTCGATGTAGTGCGTTGTGATGACGATGGTTTTCTTCTCGCGGCGAAGCTCTTCGATGATGTCGTAAATTTCGCGACGGACTTGCGGGTCGAGGCCGGCGGTGGGTTCGTCGAAGAAGAGAACGCGCGGATTGTTGACGAGGGCCATGGCGAGAGCGAGGCGCTGTTTTTGGCCGCCGGAGAGTTTGCTGTAAAAGGTGTCGCGCTTTTCGACGAGGCCGAAGCGTTTGAGAAGTTCTTCGGGATCGCGGCGGCGGGAATAGAAGCCGGCGAAGAGCTTGATGGCTTCGAAGGTTTTTAATTTTTCGGGGAGAGAAGTGGATTGGAGGGCGGCGCCGATTTCGTTTTTGAGTTTTTCGGGGTCGCGCTGCGGGTCGAGGCCGCAGACGCTGACGCGGCCGCCGTCGAGGCTGCGGAGGCCTTCGAGGATTTCGATGGTGGTGGTTTTGCCGGCGCCGTTGGGGCCGAGGAGGCCGAAGACTTCGCCTTCGTTGACGCTGAAGCTGACGCCGCGGACGGCTTCGAGCTCGCCGTAGCGCTTGATGAGATTTTCGACCTGAATGACCTGTTCGGGCATAGATTCGCGTGAGATGTTTGCGTGCTAGCAGTACCAGCATACCGCAGAATGCGCGATGAATCGGGTGGCGCTGCTCTAGCGTTTACTTGGAGGCCCGCGGTTTCCTACGTTTGGCGAACGGTTTTTCTTTCACGGCTTTGGATTTGGATCGGCGTGGCGGGGTCCAAAGGTAGTTCTTCATCTTGACGCGATTTTCGATGACTTCGACGCCTTCGGATTCGAGGAGTCTGCGCTGAAGAGAACTGTAGGGTTCGCGGATTACGATTTTGCCGGCGGCGTTGAGGATGCGATGCCAGGGGATGCCTTTGCCCTGCGGAGTTGCGGACATCGCGCGGCCGGCGCTGCGGGCGCCGCCTTTGAGGCGCAGAATCTTAGCAACGGCCCCATAGGATAGAACCCGTCCGCGGGGGATTTGTTTCACGAGCTTATAGACCGGATCCCAGAGAGACATTT
>JAFAZL010000293.1 GCA_019239815.1 Acidobacteriota bacterium | reverse complement strand
TCCCGCATAGGGATTCTTCAATTGCTTCATCTTTGAGAAGTCATATTCCTTTTTCATAGAAAGTGGTCTCCTGATTGGTTGCCCTTCTTGCCGAAATGATTCGTACGACGGACTCGTCTGCGCGATTAACAATGCACCACGACGATCAGTCGCGACGAGGTGGTAACGCCAAGCAAAACAACTCGTTCCTCCTTCTCGGAATGCTCCGGATCCGAGAATAGAAGGGCGTGCGGATCTTGGAATGCACTCGTCGCCTCTTCAAACCAAATTCCATGCTTCTTGCGATTGGCCCGGTTCTTAGTCTCGTCCCACTCGAACCGAATCATATCTAGATGTTATATAGACTTCACAAAGATGGCAAACTGAATGCGATCAAATTGTTCAAAGCCGTCCTGCTTCCAGGTGGCTTGCTATACTGAGTGAATCATCATGATTCCGCAGCGCTACCAACTCCGCGACCTCACCATTTGCCCGGGCACAATCCTCGCCCCCATGGCCGGAGTCACCGACACGCTCTTCCGCCGCGTCATCCGCGGCCTCGGCGGCTGCGGCCTCCTGATGACCGAGTTCACCAGCTCCGAAGGCATCACGCGCAGCGCCAAAAAGACTCTTCGCTATCTCTATTTCCAGGAAGATGAGCATCCGATCACGGCGCAACTCTTCGGCGCCAATCCGCAAGTCATGGCGGACGCCGCTCGCATGGTCGAAGACCTCGGCTACGATGCCGTGGACATCAATCTCGGCTGCCCCGCGAAAAAAGTTGTGAAGTGCGGCGGCTCCGGCCTGCTGCGCGATCTCCCGCTCCTACGCGAAATCTTCAGCTCCGTTCGCTCGGCCGTTAAAATCCCTCTCACCGTCAAAGTCCGCGCCGGCTGGGACGAAAATTCCATCGTCGCCGTGGACGTCGCCAAAATGGCGCAAGACGAAGGCGTCGAAGCCATCGCCGTTCACCCGCGCACCCGCACGCAAGGCTACAGTGGCGCCGCCGACTGGAATCTCATCGCCGCTGTCAAGCAAGCCGTGCGCATCCCCGTGATCGGCAACGGCGACATCAACTCGCCCGAAGACGCCGAGCGTATCGTCGCGGTCACCAATTGCGACGCCGTGATGATCGGCCGCGCCGCCGCGACCAATCCGTGGATCTTCCGCCAGATGCAGCAATACTCCGCCACCGGCCGTTATGATCACCCCACCGACTCCGACCGCGCTGGGTTACTTTCTGGCTATTTCCAGCAAATTACCTCTGCCAACCTCCCCGACGGCCTTGGCAAAATGAAGCAGTTCGCCTGTTGGTTTACGCATGGCGTGGGGAACGGCAGCGAACTTCGTCGCATCGTGCACGAGGCACGCACGCAACAGGAAGTCCTCGACCGTGTCGAGCACTTCTTCGCGCATCCAGCTGCCACCGCGCACGCCGCAGTCTCTGCGACCCGGCTCCTGCAAATTCCCACGCAAACAACTAAGGGCCCCGAAGCAGCGCAGGCAGTCACCGACTCTGATCTCGCGCTCCGTAAGGGAGCGTTCGCACAGATTGGAACCGATGACATCGCGTCGTGACGGCAAGAATTTAGTAGCGAAGGTCTCTGGAATTCACATCGTCAAAAGTGAGAGCCGAGAAATGATTCAGGAAGTAAGTACTGGTGGACCCTTATCCGCAATCAGGCCCCGCGCCGAGCGCCGCATTGCCGTGCGCCTGCCAATCACCGTGCGTGGTCGCGACGCTGCCGGCGTCACCTTCGAAGAAGTTACTTCGAGTGAAAATCTCTGCCGCGGCGGTGCCGCCTTCAAGACGCGCTTCGACGTGGCCGTCGGCATGGACCTCGACATCTCGATCCCGCTCTCGCAAACCGGCGCACGCCGCAAAACAAAAGACGACGACTTCGCCGCCCAAGGCCGTGTTGTCCACGTCCGCGATGGCGAAACCGGCGAACGCCTCGTCGGCGTCCAGTTCATCAACAACCGCTTCCGTCGCCTCTTCGTCCCCGAATCCGCGGTTTAACCAAGGTCGAGCAGCTCTTGGGTGCCGCACCCTCAGTTTTTAGAGGGTGCGGGTTTAGATGAAGCCTGCCCATCCCATAACGACGACCAACTCTTCGTCTCTAACTTGCAACTGCAGCTTTCAAAACTCGCAAACTATTCTTCGCCTTCCTTCTCTTCCAGCACTCGCTCGTACGCCTCTCTCCGCGTCATGCCCCGCTCCTTCGCGGCCAACTTCAACGCCTCTTTCCGATCCAACTTCGCTTGCCGCATCAGCTCGTCCACTCGCTCCGCCAATCCCTGCGACGAATCCACTCCCGCTCCAGCCGAATGCTCCCCAGCTCCAATCAAAAATGTAATCTCGCCCTTCGCCGGCCTCTCCCGTAAGGACTCCTCAATCTCCGACAATTTCCCCCGCCGAAACTCTTCATGCACCTTCGTCACTTCCCGCGCCAAGCAGGCCGGCCGATCCCCCAGAACCTCCCGCGCATCCGCGACGCATTCCGCAATCCGGTGGGGCGCCTCATACAAAATCAATGTTCGATCCTCGATTCGCAACCGCTCCAGCGCTCGCCGCCGCTCGCCACTCCGCTGCGGCAAAAATCCGACGAACAGAAACTCCTCATTCGGCAATCCTGAAGCAGCCAACGCCGCCAACGAAGCCGAAGGCCCCGGCACCGGCACCACCGGTATGTGATGCCGCAAACACAGCGCCACCAACCGATGCCCGGGATCCGACACCAAAGGCATCCCCGCATCGCTCACCAGCGCAATCTTCGAGCCTTGCTCCAACGCAATCAGCAACTCCGGAGCCCGCGTCATCTCATTGTGTTCGTGGTAACTCACAAGCGGCCGCGAAATCTCATAGTGCGTCAGCAGCTTCTGCGTATGCCGAGTATCCTCCGCCGCAATCTGATCCGCCTCGCGCAACACCCGCAGCGCCCGCAGCGTAATATCCTCCAGGTTCCCGATCGGCGTAGCTACCAGATACAGGACTCCGCCGCTCCCTGTCGAAGATCCACCAGGCCCAGTCAATTCGAGACCTCCATCCGCCCGAGTCTAGCACGCGCCCAAACTCCACATTCCTCGCATGATATACTTGTCGATTCGCACCTCTTCCAGGAGGCTCACCGGTGCCGCTGTACGAGTACAAATGCACGAAGTGCAATCGCCGCACGGAGAAAATCGAATCCGTCAACGGCCCGCATCTGAAGAAGTGCCCGCACTGCGGCGGTAAAGTCGAATCGCTAATCTCCGCGCCCGCGATCCAGTTCAAAGGCTCCGGTTGGTACGTAACCGACTACGCAGGGAAGTCCCCAGCCAGCGACAGCGCTAAAGACGACAAATCTTCGTCCGACAAAAAAGATTCCAAGGACTCGAAGGATTCCTCCACAAAGGATTCATCCTCAAAGGAATCCAGTACCAAAGACACAAAAAAAGAAAAGCCCGCCAAGAAATAGGCAGGCTTGTTGATGCCAAGACCTGTAGCCGCGATCGTTTCACAGATCGCGGGGTTTAGGGGCCAATCAAACTTGGCGGCATCAATCAACTACAGCTTCAAAGATTTCAAATACTCTCGAAAATCCTTCCCCAACTCCTCATTCAGCAGTGCCAATTCCACCGTCGCCTTCAAAAATCCCAACTTATCGCCGGCGTCGTAAGAGACCCCATCATAGATGTAGGCCCACAGCCCGCGCTCCTGCGCCAAAATCCGCATTGCGTCCGTAAGTTGAATTTCGCCTCCAGCGCCTGGTTTCGTTCGCGCCAAGCAGTCGAAAATCTCCGGCGGCAAAACGTACCGCCCCGTAATCGCCAGATTCGAAGGCGCATTCTCTGGTTTCGGCTTCTCGACCAGATCCCGAATCCGCAGCAAGCGGTTCCCGAACGGGGGCAACGGCGCTGGCTCTCCGGCCACGATCCCATACAAATACGTCTTCTCGCGCGGCACTTCCTCCACCGCAATCGCGCCCTCGCCCGTCGCGTTCCAGACATCGATGAGCTGTTTCGTCGCCGGATTTTCGCCGGGAATCAGTACGTCGCCGAGCAGCACCGCGAACGGCTCGTCGCCCACCAAATCCCGCGCCACCAACACAGCGTGCCCCAGCCCCAGCGGCTGTTTCTGCCGCGTGTAACTCACCTGCACCATGTTGCTGATGTCGCGGAGCATCTCCACCTGATCCGTCTTGCCTTTCGCCTCCAGGTGGCTCTCCAGGACCGGCGAAAAGTCGAAGTGGTCTTCGATCGAATTCTTTCCTTTGCCGGTCACAATGATGATGTGCTCGATGCCCGACGCCACGCACTCTTCCGCCACATACTGAATCTGCGGCTTATCGACAACCGTCAGCATCTCTTTGGGTTGCGCTTTTGTAGCCGGCAAAAATCGCGTGCCCAGTCCCGCCGCGGGCAACACCGCCTTGCGTACTCTTTTTGGAGCAGCATTCTGCGTAGCAGCCGTATCCTGTGGCGCCATATCGGTCGTTTCTCGTCCCAAAATTAAATTTTGTTGCGCCCAACTGGGCAAACTCCGAAGCCTTCCGACACTAGCCATCTAAATTCCCAAAGTCAATCCAGCCAAACCCTCGCGTTAACGCAGACCATTTCGCACATGTTAAAATTTGCCATGCCCACTCGCATTCTCGGCATCGAATCCTCCTGCGACGAAACCGCCGCCGCCGTCGTCGCCGACGGCCGCGAAATCCTTTCGTCCATCGTCGCCTCCCAAATCGACATTCACCGCCAATACGGCGGCGTCGTCCCTGAACTCGCCTCGCGTGAACACCTTCGCCAAATCGTGCCGGTCGTCCGCGAAGCTCTTACACAAGCGAAGCTCACGCTCCAGGAAATCGACGCCATCGGAGTGACCCAAGGCCCCGGCCTCGTCGGCGCGCTCCTCGTCGGCATCACTTACGCCAAAACGTTGGCCCAATCTCTCAACAAGCCTCTGGTCCCGGTAAATCATCTCGAAGGCCACGTTCATGCCGTCTTCCTCGAAGCGCACAAAGCAGGGAAATGGCCCGAGTTGCCTGCCGTCTGCCTCATCGTTTCCGGCGGCCACACCGTTCTTTACGAAGTCACGCAGGACCCGACGCAACCAACCTTCGCTTACAAAAAGATCTCGCAAACGCGCGATGACGCTGCCGGCGAAGCCTATGACAAAGTCGCGAAGCTCCTTGCCCTCGGCTACCCCGGCGGACCGATCCTGGATCGCCTCGCAGCGGCAGCGCCCCACAACGCGCCCGCTCCCGTAAAATTCGCGCCCACCAAAACGCGCAGCAACCCGCTCGACTTCAGCTTCAGCGGCATCAAGACCGCCGTCCTCTACCATCTCCGCGAACATTGCGAATACGGCGCCGAAATTCTTAAACGCCAAGAAGCGCTCGCGCGCGGTGAACGAAAATTCGATCAACTCCTTCCGCTCTGCTCCCCGCAGACTCTCGCCCTCGTCCGCGAATTCCAGAACGCCGTCGTCCGCGATCTCGTTGACCGCACCATCCTCGCCGCCCAGCAATTCAACGCCGCCAGCGTCCTGGTCTCCGGCGGCGTAGCCGCCAACTCCCAACTCCGCAATACATTCGAACAACGCGGCGCCGCCTCTGGCATCGCCACTTATTTCCCCAGCCGTGCCCTCAGCACCGACAACGCCGCCATGATCGCCGCCGCTGCCTACCCCCAATTGCAGGCCCACCACCTCGCTGGCCCCACCCTGAATGCCAATCCAAATCTCAAACTCGCGTAAGTTGTGTTCGTCAGACTACGGCTTCAGCCGTGCCGCACAGCACCGCTAAATCGAAAGGGAATGTCGTTCGCTTCCGCGAGCCACACTCCTCTGCTGTACGGCTCAATCCGCCTCGTTTGAGGCCAAAATGTATCTGATTCTCCCTCCGGTATTCGCCATTCTGATCGCGACATCTTCAATGCCTGAACTAGTCCATCCAAATTCCCCGGCGCTCTGGGACGCTGCGCGAACGCTGGTCCGCGAATACGCCGCATCGCTCAACGTCAATCTCGCTTTCCAAAACTTCGACGAAGAACTCCTTCATTTCGAAACCGAATACGCCCCGCCCACAGGCACGTTCTTGCTCGCGCGGAATGAAACCGCCTTCCTAGCCTGCGGAGCCCTCCGCCGTTTCTCTGCCACCGACTGCGAAATGAAACGGCTCTACGTTCGTCCCTTCGGCCGAAACCTTGGCCTCGGCCGTCAAATCGCCGTAACCCTCATTACCGAAGCAAAATCCCTCGGCTATACCCGCATGCTCCTCGACACGCTTCCGACCATGCAATCGGCCCAATCCCTCTACAAATCCCTCGGCTTCGAGCCAACGCAGCCCTACCGTTTCAATCCCATCCAAGGCACGTCCTTCCTGAAACTCGATGTGTAACGATCGCAGACCGCACGCGCATTCAGTCCAGTATCTTCCTCAGCAAAACGCGACAAAAACACGCGTCATCGGAAGCCTCTTCCGCGAAAATAATCACAAGGAGCATTTCTTCTTGCGTCGGATCTTTCTGCTTTTCGCGTGCATCGGTGCGTCCTTCTGCGCCTGCCACAGTTCCCCAGACTCGGCCGCCCCGACTCCGCCACAAAAAGACTCCGTCCAAATCACCAAGCTTGCGCCAGCCTATGCGGCCCACAAATTCGATCCCGCCGCTCCACCGCCCAACATGCCTCCGTTGCATCCCGGCGAAGCCGCCGTTTGCGATGCCGACTTCATTGCGCGCTCCAGCGTTCGCGGCCAACCTCGCCGCACCGACTCCAAGCACGCGACGCTCACGATCACCAACGTGCTGATGACCTTGCAGCTTCAGACCGCTGTTTGGGTTCCGATCGACGCCCCTGAAGCCATTGTCGACCACGAAGAGGGGCATCGCGAAATCGCCGAGTACGCCTATCAAACCGCGGACAAACTCGCCGAACGCATCGCCGCCAGTTACATCGGCAAACGAGTCGAAGTCACCGGCGACGACCTGGACGTCGCCGCGAGCCAGAAACTCCTCGAAATTGCCACCGAAATCACGAACGAATACACCAAGGAGATCAACAACAACGCCACTCAACTTCTCTACGACGACATTACCGACCACTCCCGTAACGGCGTCATCGCCAAAGATGCCGTCGAACACGCCATCAAAAACGCTGCCATCGAAGCCGCGCCCGCCGCGAAATAGCAACCCCTCCTCAGACCAGTACTGATTGCAACCCGTACTACGAAATCCCTAGCGATATGCAGGTTTCGGCTGTAGTGCGTCTCACCTCTAAACGTGGTTACCTATGACTTGCAGCCCTCACCCAATTCGAATTAAACGGGGGAGAGAAGCCGTGCATAAGTGCAAGACGAAAAAGCGGGCGACAGTAAACAAAATCATCAAGCCCATCGACCCGACGATAGAAGAGCAAGTCGAAATCAGTTTGCACGATGGGGATCATCTCTACCGGGAAATCCGAATCCCGAACGCATTCGAAACAAACGGGGGCAAGAAGGTGCGCCTGAAAAACGGCGTGGACGTCGATGTGATCGTCGAAGCAGACGAAGCTGACGCAACGCCGAACCATTGAACAAGGCGAGGGTTGCAGCTAGATAATAAAGCAGTCGCGATGGATTGGGCTTTCCTCTATTTCCATGACGTTGGTGATCTTTCCGCTTCCAGGAAATTTCTTAGCGAGTGCTCGAATCGGTCTGGATCTTCCAGAAACGCCGCGTGCCCCCCATCAAATACTTCCACGCGATGATTCGCGAAGAGCCGGAACGCAGGCTCGGTCCCCTTAAGCGGCAAAACGAAATCGTCCTTGGCCCAGGCGAGGAAGACCGGACATTCGATCTCGTGAAGAGTCGGATTCAAGTTTTCCTCCGGCCTTGCAAAGCTCTTCCACGCCTCCTCCAGTACAGGAGCAATCTCATAGGCCGACCGCACAATGCGTGCTCTTTCTTCCCGGGCGGGCTCTGCAACCAGGACTCGTTCGTAGTACTTGTTGAAAGCCCAGGCATACCAAGACGCTCCTCTTCTTCCAGCCGCAAAGAACTGGACGAAAGCGCCGATGAAAAATCGGCTGACCCCATTTGGAAGTTGCAGGCCGCCGCTATCGCACAACACAAGAGCGTGTACTCGATCCGGATGCAGATGGGCATAGCGAATCGCCACAGCGCCTCCGATAGAGTTTCCGATCAGCGTCATCGAACGAATGTTGAGTGCGTCGGCGAATCCTTCTAGCAGATGCGTGTAGCGAGTGCCGCTCGCCGGAGAGGCATCGTTGCCTGAGTTTCCCTGGCCAGGAAAATCCAGCGCTATGACGCGGTGGTCTGGGGAAAGTCTGCGGCTCAAATCTGCGAAGTCCCTTGCTCCGTGCCCGATAGCATGGAGACAAATGATCGTTGGACTGGGACCGCCTGTGTCCGTGTAGGTGAGAAGTACGGCATCGACCGTCACCGATTTCCTCGGATCCTGAGCGCCGACTGCCGACCGGAAGTCCGTTTTGCGCTTACTTAAGGGCGCTTTCCCGGCAAATCCCATAGCTGTCAATCCGATTCCAAGGAGCACCCCGACTCCGACGGTGCCTGCGAGTATTTTTGATCTCATTTTTGTAGCGCCTGCATAGTGATATTAACATCACTAAAAAAAGTGATACCATTATCACCAATGGCTGTCAACCGCCGACCGAAGGGAAGCAAACACGCGGAGAGTCGTCCGCCACGCCCGAAGCGCGGGTCGCCGGAGCAGACGCGCGAGCGTCTTATCGACGGCGCTGCCACGCTCTTCAATCGACTCGGATACCACGGCACCGATTCCAACTGCATCGCAAAGGAAGCCGGATACGCGACTGGCACCTTCTACAAACATTTCCAGGACAAACGCGAAGTCTTCTTGGCCGTTTACGAACGATGGATAGCTGCCCAATGGCAAGCTATTGACGAGGAACTGTCAAAGGGACGCAAGCCAGAGGAAACCGCGAGGAACATTGTGGAGACCAGCATCAAGTTTCACACCGAATGGCGCGGCCTGCGCGCGTCGCTGATGGAGTTGATCTTTTCGGATGAACACGCGCGGAGCGATTTCAGAAAGCAGCGGCGACGGCAACTCGACACGATGTCGGAACTCCGGCGCCGCCTCAATCTTCCGACTCGAACCCGGGAGCAAGATGCGATTCATCTCTTCATGACCGAGCGCGTCTTCGACGCCATCGGCCAGGGGGAAATTCAAGCACTGGGACTGGATCGCGGCGTGGTGGTTCAGTCGATGGTTCAGAGAGTCCTAAAGCTGTTGCGGTAGATCCGTGGCGCGACGATCGCTTGTCTTTGCGCCGGCAAAATCTCCGGCGGCATGCTCCCGGTATCGTTGACAAACTTCGCTACGTCGTTTAACGTTAATTGTTTGAGCAGCACACTTAAGGAGCGATAGGAAATGCCAGGTGGACAGGGAAAGATCAAGAAGCGGAAAAAGTCGGTACTGAAGCGTGCGCAGCAGTCCCGCGAGCGCGCCGACGTGAACCGCGCCAATAGGACGCGGGTCCGCACCCTGATGCGCCGGCTTCGCACCGCGATCACCGCGAAGGACGCCACTGCCGCTGGCAATCTCCTGCACCCAACGATGTCGGCCATTGACCGCGCCATCACCAAGGGCGTGCTCCACGAAAACACCGGCAACCGCTACAAATCGCGCCTGACGTTGGCGTTCAACCAGGTCAAAGCCGCCAAGTAGCAAAATTTGCAGGCATGTTAGACTGAAATTCGAAAGGGCACCGTCGGGGTGCCCTTTTTTGTTCCTCGCAACTCAATGATTCGCGAGGCTTACGCGATCGCCCCATAGCCTCAGTGAACCTAACCCCCTAGAATCATGTTCTTGCGCAGATACAAAAACTAAACGCCAAAGAACCACATTCTTGTGCAAAAAGTACGGGGAGGGGTGACAGTGCGCACTCTCGCCAACGCTTTTCGGGAGCAATGGAGGGCGAGCGCTTCAGCCCGCGGCCGACCGCGCAGTGGTTCCCGTCAACTCCACGATGAGGAATTCCATGGCAGTTCGCGGATCATCGGCGCCGCCCTTGAGCAAACTGTCGGCCCGCTGCAATGCCTGCAATCCTTGAAGCAATCGCGGTTTCCCAATCTTTCGCGCGCTGCGTAGTGCCATTTCTGCTTTCGCAGGAGGCATGCCCAACGCCCGCGCGGCCTGATAACCATTCGAGACTCCGCGCGCATCCGCGGCCTCAATGAGTTTGCGATACGTCCAGGTCAGCGCGCCCAAAATCATCACCGGCTCTTCGCCCTGCCGCAGAATCCGCTCCAGAAATTCCATCGCAGGACGCGCCTGGCGAGACGCGAGCATGTCCGCGAGTTCCCATGCCGTCGAAGTTTTCTCCGAAATCACCAGCGTGCTGACATCTTCGCGCCGGATCAGTTTCCGCTCGGCCGCATAGGTCGCCAGCTTGCGAATTTCCGTTCGCAGTCGCATCAAGTCGCCGCCGACAAATTCAGCGAGATCTTCCGCTGCTCCACTCTCTAGCTTGACGTTTTCCTCGCGCGCGAATGTTTCCGCCAGCGTTGTCGCCGTCGCAAGCCGTGCTTCTGGATCGTCCCCAAGTCCTACTTCAACAACCAGCGCGCGATCGAGCAGCAGCTTGCCCAGCTTCATCCGCTGATCGAGAGATTTTGCTTCCAGCACCAACGCCGTGAATGGCGCTGGATTCTCAAGGTACTCCGCGATCGCATCGACGGTCGCTTCGCGATTTTTCTCGCCAAGTTTTTCGATGCGCTCCAGAT
>JAFAZL010000336.1 GCA_019239815.1 Acidobacteriota bacterium | reverse complement strand
GCTCGTCTCGACGCTGCTGATGACGGTCGTTCCTGCTCAGGTCGCTGGTGTAAAAAACATTGTCGTGGTTTGCCCGCACCCCAACGCCGAACTGTTGGCCGCCGCAGATTACCTCGGCATCGAAAAAATCGCCCAAATCGGAGGCGCCCAATCTATCGCCGCGCTCGCCTACGGCACTCAATCGATTCCTCGCGTAGAAAAAATCTTCGGCCCCGGCAATCGCTACGTCACCGCCGCAAAACAACTTATCAGCGGTAACTGCGCCATCGACCTGCCGGCAGGCCCGACGGAAGCGATCGTCTTCACGAATGACTCACGCGCCAACGCGAAATGGATTGCGTCCGATCTTCTGGCACAAGCCGAACACGCCCCGGATGCAGGGAGCTTCTTCGTTACGACGTCGAAATCGCTAGCGCAAAAAGTTCGGGCCGCTGTCGGAGAGCAGCTTGCGCAACTTCCAAAAACTAATCCGGCTCACGTCGCCATGCGCAAGACCGGCGCGATTCTCGTCGCGTCCTCAGCCAATCAGGCGTGCGAATTCGTCAATCGCTTCGCCCCTGAACATCTAAGTCTTCCAGGCGACGATGCAACCGCACTTCAAAAATCCTGTACTGCTGCCGGCACCATTTTCATCGGCCCGTACGCCGCCCAGGCCCTTGGCGACTACGCGAGCGGCAGCAATCACGTCCTTCCCACCGCCGGGTGGGCGCGACGCCGTGGCGGACTCAGTGCCGCCGATTTCGTAAAATGCGTCACCGTGCAGCAGATCAATCGCACAGGTTTTGCATGCTTGGCCGACGATGTTCAGCTCCTTGCGAACGCCGAAGGGCTGCAAGCCCATTCCAACGCCGTCGAGGTTCGTCGATGAAAATGAACACCCAACTTCCTGTCCGCCAAGCCATCCTCGATCGCAAAACGTACGAACCGCCCGGCGAGGGCCGCGGGGATAAACTGCGCCTCGACTTCAACGAGAACACCGCGGGCTGCTCGCCCGCGGTCCGTCGAGCGCTGGGAAAACTCACGCCGCAGCTTCTGTCGATGTATCCAGAGTACGACCGCAGCACCCATCGCCTCTCGCGACACTTCCGCGTCAAGCCGGACCAGCTCTTGCTCACCAATGGCGGCGACGACGCGCTACGGATGTTCTTCGACGCCTTCGTTGACGCGGGCACAGAAGCAGTCATCGTGGAGCCGACATTTCCCATGTATCGCTACTGGGGTGAAATCGCCGGAGCGAAAATCAATTCGATTCCCTACGGCCCACAATTCGCATTCCCGACCGACGCGGTTCTCGGGTCGTTGGAATCAAATCCACGCGTGCTCTTCATCTGCAATCCAAACAATCCGACGGGCACGTTGGTCGAAAAATCCGTAATCGAGACAATTCTGCAAGCCGCCACTCGCACCGCCGTTGTCATTGACGAAGCGTACGTCGAATTTTCTGGGGTTACGGTCGCGCCATGGATCGACAGGTATCCGCAGCTCTTTGTAGCGCGGACATTTTCCAAAGCGGCCGGCCTCGCGTCACTCCGTCTAGGAGCGATTCTCGGGAGCGCCGATTCGCTCGCCATTCTTCGCCGGGCAGCTGCTCCGTTCCCTGTCAACCTTGCCGCTCTCGTTGCCGCCGAGGCTGCCGTCGCCGAGCGCAAAACCATGCAGCGTTACGTGAAGAACATTCTTCGTTTACGGCCGTGGTTCGAGAAAGAACTCCACAAGCTTGGTTTCAGGACTTACCCGACCTCGGGAAATTTCGTTCTCGTCGATTTCGGTGACGCCGGCCCCGATTTACTCGTTGATCTGACCAAACACAAAATTATTCTGCGTGATCGCAGAGACATCGCGCCCGGCCACATCCGCGTGAGCATCGGCACGCAAAAACAAATGGAGCGCCTGCTCAAACTCATCAAGCGCTTCCTCAAGTATCGCTGAGCAGACAAAATGCCACGCACCGCCACAATCCATCGCAAGACGAACGAGACAGAAATCGCACTGCGTCTGAACATCGACGGACGCGGCAAATCGTGCGTAACGACCGGAATCCGATTTCTCGATCACATGCTCGATCTTGTCGCCCGTCACGGCGCGTTCGATCTTGCAATCGAAGCGAAGGGCGACCTCGACGTCGATCAACATCACACCGTCGAAGACACCGGCATCGCGCTGGGCGAGGCCGTCGCGAAAGCCGTCGGCAACAAACGCGGCATCCTCCGCGCCGGCTATTTCCTGATGCCAATGGACGAAACTCTCGCCGCTGCGGCGATCGATCTCAGCGGTCGACCACACTGTGCGGTCACCGGCAAGATCAGCGCCAAGCGCGTCGGCGATTTTCAGACAGAACTGACCGAAGATTTTTTCCAAGGGTTCGCGCAAGCCGCTCGCGCCAACGTCCATCTCCGCGTTGTGTACGGCCGCTCTTCACATCACCAAGTTGAGGCACTATTCAAAGCTTTTGCTCGCGCGCTCCGTTTTGCCGTCTCGCGCGACAAGCGCCTCCGCAACGTGCTCCCCAGCACGAAAGGCTTGCTGTGACTTCCACTGTCACCCTCATCGATTACGGCGCAGGCAACGTAACGAGCGTCGAGCGCGCCCTACAAAAACTCGGTGCTGAATCGGCGTGGGCCAATACTCCGGAGCAAATCGAGGAAGCGTCGACGCTCATACTTCCCGGCGTGGGTCACTTCGCCGCGCTGATCCGCGCGCTCGACGAGCACAATCTCCGCAGTTCGCTTCTCTCCGCCCTCGATCGCGGCGTGCCGTTTCTGGGAATCTGCCTGGGCCTGCAAGCCCTCTACGACAGCAGCGAAGAAGCGCCTGAACTCAGCGGTCTAAAGTTGTTTCAAGGAAGAATCTGCGCGTTGCCCGCCAACGTGAAGCTGCCGCACATGGGTTGGAATAAACTCAATCGAACGAACGAGTCAAAGCTGCTCGCCTGCATCGCGCTCGACGCTCATTTCTATTTCGCCCACTCTT
>JAFAZL010000098.1 GCA_019239815.1 Acidobacteriota bacterium | reverse complement strand
GGTTTCTCAAATCGGATCTCGAAACATTCCGCGCGTCGTTCAAACAGGAGATGGAGAATGCCTAGAGCAAGAAAATACGACGGCGTCGTTTATCCGCGCAAGGGCAGCAGAGTTTGGTGGATTCGCTACAGGGATCGCAGCGGCACGCCTCGGCGCGAATCAACCAACACCGCGGACTGGCAGGAAGCCCAAAGAAAGCTACGTGAGCGGCTTCAGGCTAGGGACGGCAACGTTCTCGACATCGTCAAGAAAGGCGAGAGCTTGAGTTACCGACAATGGGCGGATTTCTTTTTGGATAACTATTCCAAGCCGCCTGTACGGGCAGCGAAAACCCACGCAACAAACAATCGCTGCTCAAAGCATCTCAAGCTCGCGTTTGGTGCCCTTCCCATCGTGGACATCACAGCGGATTCGATCGAGCTCTACCTTCGAGATCGTCTCCGTTCTCGCGTTCGAATTAAAACGTCTGACGGACTCCGGGAAACAACCCCGCTCAAACCGACCACCGTGCATCAGGAATTCCGCGTGCTGCGGCGAATGTTGAATGTCGCCGTTCGGAAGAAATTCCTCATGTGCAATCCGTGCGCTGGCGTGGAATTTCCAGTGATCGTCAAGGGACTGTTTAGACCACACTACGTCACATGGTCCGAACAATTGCGAATCGAGTCTCATGGTCCGAATTATCTTGTAAACATCGTTCGGATCATCACCGAGACTGGTCTTCGAATCTACAAAGAGCTCCTGCCCATGAGGAAAGAGCACGTAGATTTGGCGAATGCGGTTGTTTGGATACCTGACTCAAAAACTCCAAACGGAATCGCAGAGGTTCCCCTAACACCCTTGGCAGTTCAAGCGTTTCAGCGACAGTTCGCCATTGCTGGTCCCGGGCCTTTTCTTTTCCCGAGCGACCGCAACTCCGAAGGACATCACAAGAATGTTCGGAGAACATGGCAAAGGACGCTGGCTCGCGCAAAAATACCTTACTTCCGAATCTATGATCTCCGTTCAACCTACGCCACACGGCTGAGTGCAGGAGGCGTAGCCGACGAATGGGTAACACAAATGCTTCGTCAAGGTGACGCGCAAGTCTTCAAGAAGTATTCGCAGATGAAATTGCAGATGAAGCGCGAGGCCTTGGAAAAGATCAACCGCCAGGCAAGTGAAATGCCGCAAAGTGCAGGAGGATCGTGCACAGTCATGGTTCAATAGCCTCCGTTTGTGCACAGTTCGTGCACAGTCGAGGCGTTTTTGCAATGGATTCAGGCCAAATTGGATTGGAGCAAAGTTGGAAAGTGCTTTAAAATCAATACTGCACTTCATGTCGGGGCGTAGCGCAGCCTGGTAGCGCGCCTGCCTTGGGCGCAGGAGGCCCCCGGTTCAAATCCGGGCGCCCCGACCAAAACAGCTCCAATCCATTCTTCGCGATACTCAACAGCCTCTTCACCTGTAATCTTTCTTCAAAGAAGGACGAGGGGAAGCCTCCGTTGCAAGTAATTCCATCGGCATCAAGTGACCGATGTCGCGCTAGTTGTGTCTACGGTCTTCTTTGGGCTTTCAATCCCAGTTTGCGGCCTAACTCGGATTCTCCGCTTGTCGTGAGTCTCAAGAGCCGGGGTATTCGCGATTTTGCCAGCCAGCCTTTTCTCAACATCGCGCTCAAAAGTGCGGCGCCCAGTGCGCCCCCGATATGCAAACGCCGCTCAGTCCAGTCGAGGCATTGAGTGGCAAAGGCGCGCCCGCCATTCTGTTCGGCGCAGTCGATGCCGAACTCGTTGAGGAAGATCTTCCCTTTGGACGTAAGCTCGTAGGACCCGCCGCTGCTCACCACGTGCTCACGCCTTTGCAGCGCGTCTGCCAGCTCTACTCCTAGCCAGCCGGCAAGATGGTCGTAACAAGTTCGCGCGAATGCCCAGGGATTTCCAAACTGCAATCGCCGCGCTGGATTACGGCCGTCAATGGATACCGACGCACCCGCCGCAACCGCCATGGCTTCGATTGCGTGAGCCATCTCTGAAGTAGAGATCCGGTAATATTTGTTCCGCCCCTCGCTCCTCACCGCCAAGACACGAGCGCGTACCAGCTTGGCAAGGTGCATGCTTGCCGAAGGCGCTGACAGGTTTGCGGCAAAGCCGAGTTCTGTTGCCGTCCTTGCGTTTCCGTCCATCAAGTTCAGAACAAGTTTTAGCCGCGATGGGTCACCTAACAACGCAGCTAATTCGGCGATTGGGGCTGCATCGTCATTCATA
>JAFAZL010000611.1 GCA_019239815.1 Acidobacteriota bacterium | reverse complement strand
GCGACATCGATCCGCAATTTTTTGAGCGTTTCGGAACCGAGCCGATTCAAGCGCTCCCCGAATGGGGCGAAGCGAACGTCGCCGCAGCGATGGAAGGTGACTCATCGAATGGATCTGGTCGAGCCGGTGCGCACGGTGAAGCCTTCGCGCGTGAATTCGACGCAAAGCTGGAAGGTCGCACCTCGAAGCTCGTCGATTATTCACCGAACGCTCCTCGTATCGCCGCCGAAGCCTATCGCGCCGTTGTCGGTTTGACGGAATCGCAGTGCACCGACGAAGAGGCGATCGATCGGCTCCTCAATCCCGCACGGAATATTTATCGGCTGGAAACGCTAAACGTCGGAGTGCATGCGCCGTTGATGCGAGCGCTTCAGCACGCGAACTACACGTTCGCGAAAAAGATCAGCCACACAGCCGACAGCCAGGATCAGCGGCATCGCATGGTCCCCGGTTCGCGCCCGTTGCTCACGCTTTCGGATACGCGTGACCCAGACTACATCACTCCGATGTTGCTCGATGGAAACGCGCGCGCAAAGGAAGTCTACGAACGCGCGATGCATGACGGGTGGAAGGCAAAGAACGAACTGCTCGACCGGGGTGTTCCCGCCGAAATCGCCCTCTACGTGTTGCCAAACGCAAAATCGATTCGGCTAGTCGAGAGCGGTTCCCTGCTCCACCTGCTGCACAAGTGGACCATGCGCACGTGCTTCAACGCGCAAGAGGAAATCTATCGCGCCTCAATGGACGAACTCGATCAGATCCGCGCCGTTCATCCGCAGTTCGCGAAATACATCGGCCCACCTTGCTATTTGCGTGCGGGAATCACGACACCGATCTGCACCGAAGGCTCACATTTCTGCGGCGTGAAGGTGTGGCTGAACTTTCCGCAAGTCGAGCGCCGTATCTAGCGCTTAGCGTCGCCAAAACCCCGAAAGTTCCTTAGGTAAAACTACGAGCGCCAGTGAAGGGTGACCGGGCCGGGCATCGGATGTGGCAGCGTTTCGCCGGTTCGGCGTTCTTCGATCAGGTTGGACTTTAGCGCGAAGTACCACTTTGCAGGGCGATCGGCATCATCAATCAACATCAAGTGCGGATTGTGCTTCAGGCCTTCGGCTTGCTGGATCATCGTCTCCTGATCCTGCCGCAAAAAAATTTTGCCGAAGATACGAAAGATCGAAACCGGCAGAAAGAAAAGATTCCACGCCGCAACGAAATCGATGCGGCACAGATCGCGTCGCACTGGAGTCACGGTGGTCTGACTCGAAAACCAAAGCTTGCCGCTGCGAATCTCTTCGAGCCGGCGATTCGGCAAAATGAAATCGATCGTCGTGGTGACCGGTTCGCCCGTGCGTTTCTTCAAAATCTGATACGGCAAGCTGTTTGAGCTCGGCGAGTGCGGGCTCATGCGAAACCCATTCGGAATCGGCTCGAACCGTTTTTGCTTTTCGTGAATCGAGCCGCGGCTCCTCCAGAACCACGACTGATGCACGAACGGCCCGTGCGCCGGGTCCATCAACCCAATGATTCCGTGATCGACATGCGCCGGCAAATCGCACGCCAGGTGCATGATTTTGAATTTTTCGCTGAACGTCGCAAGCCGCGGCGCTGGCGAAATCTTCGACGCCTCCGGCGCGCGCGTTCCCGGTGAATGCATGAACACCCACACGTAGCCGTCATGTTCTTCGCAAACGTAGTGCTCAGCGAAGATCCGTTCCGTCTTGATCTTGTCCTGGTCTGTCCGCGACGGGATTTCGATGCATCGGCCGCTGCAGGCGTCGAAACGCCAGCCGTGGTAGCTGCATTCGACGGCTTTGCCGTCGAAGCGGCCGTACGAGAGCGGAATTCCGCGATGCGGGCACGAATCGCGCATCGCGAACGCTTTTCCATCGGATGTGCGGCCAAGCACGAGGGGAACTTCCAGGAGCATCGCGGTGGCCAAATGCTGGCCGACAATTTCGGTGCTGCGCAGCGCCGGATACCAAAAATCCCAAAGAAAACCGAGGTCGGCTTCGCGCTCCGCCTGATTCGCGGACGCATCATTGACTTGCACAAGAGTGCGGGCCGCTTCACTCATTGGGATGAAAGCATCGTCTTCGACTCATCGATGTGGGCATGCCGGTGTTCGCATGCGGGTGTTCGCATCGTAGTATAGTGCGACACGGCGCTGCAATTTTTGCGAAGAGGGAACACCCCTCCCCCAGGGTTTTTGCGTAAGGATGTCATTCTAAAGAGGATGAACGCGCGAATTACACAAGGATGTGATTCTAAAGGGGTAAGGTTCACTGGTGGAGGGTGAATTTGTTGTAGGCATTGGAGAGA
>JAFAZL010000926.1 GCA_019239815.1 Acidobacteriota bacterium | reverse complement strand
GTCACCTTGTAAATCACTTTTCCGTTCGCGTCGTGCTCAACCGCCACGCCCTGCTGCGTTTCCTGCGGCTGCTGTGCTCCGTAGACGGCGCTGCCGCCGAACAACAAAAATGCCGGCAACAAAATCCACGCCGCGCGCAGCTTCCCGCTGCGCCCTGCAACGTTCGTCGCAACTGCAAGGCTCTTCATAATTTGGATTGTCATTGGAACTCCTCTCGCTGGTTCGATGGAGAACTTCACTGCGTTCTGTGCTTAAGGGCTCGCTCAAGCCGTCCCTGGAATCGGCTGCAACAGACTGGCCCGCTAGTACATTTTTCTAAACGGCACCATCCCCCGCTATCAGGCAAAGACCGCAGTGCGCACCGGAAATCCCCTGATATCAACTTGGAACAACTCGCGCAGGTCCTTGAAGATGAGAGCGAACTCTGGCACGCCAACACACGCAGCTCGCGGAGCGTCCGCTTTTCTTACAGTGTTCACCGTAGTCGAGTTCTAAGCATCCCCGTGGTAGGTCGTACAGCGCGCCGGCGGTGGCAGCGCTACAGCCCGTATCCTATGGAGGTGAATCGAGTTTCGAGTTTCGAGTTTCGAGTTTCGACCCTCCATTTTCCATTTTCTCTTTTCCATTTTCCTGTCCTAAGATGGCTCGCCATGTCCACCTCCATGAACCGTCGCAACTTCATCGTCGCCACAGGCTTCACCGCTCTCGCCTCCACCCGCGTTCTCGGCGCCAACGACACGCTTCGCATCGGCGTCATCGGTGCCGGTGGACGCATGGGCGCCCTCCTCGACGCAGCCGACCGCGTCGGCGGCCACCAGATCGTCGCCGTCAGCGACGTCTACGCCCCGCGCCGCGAAGCCGTCAAAAACCGTGCCACAGGCGCGTCCGCCACGACGCACGTCAACTACAAAGAAGTCCTCGATCAGCAGCTTGATGCCGTGATCATCGCCGCTCCCGACCACTGGCATGTCAAAATGGCCAGCGACGCCATCGCGTCCGGCAAAGATGTCTATCTCGAAAAGCCCGTCACGCACACGCTCGAAGAAGGCGCCGTTCTCACGAAGGCCGTCCGCTCCAGCAAACACATCCTTCAGTGCGGCATGCAGCAGCGCAGTTGGACGCACTTCCGTGATGCCGTCGACTTAATCCAAGCCGGTAGCCTCGGTCGCGTCCCGCAAGTCCGAACGTATTGGTGGCAAAACTACCAGCCCCACGGCGGCCCCAGGCTATCCGTCGATACAGCCGCGCTCGACTGGAAACAATGGCTCGGCGGCGCTCCCGATCAGCCTTTCAGCGAAGAGAAATTCTTCGTTTGGCGCCAGTTCTGGAATTTCGGTGGCGGTTCGATGACCGATCTCTTTACACACTGGGTCGACGTCGTTCACTGGGCGATGAAATCCGACGAGCCGCGCGTCGCGTACATGCTCGGCGACAAATACTTCTTTGAACATTGGGATTGCCCGGACACGCAACAGGCCGCGCTGCGCTATCCCGGATTCGACGTCATCTACGAAGGCACGCTCATGTCGTCGATCGACGACGGCGGCCTCGAATTCCGCGGCACTGAGGCCACACTAAAAATCAATCGCGGCGGCTTCACCGTCTGGCGCGAAGGCGTACCCGGCAATCTCAATCCTGTGATCAAAGCCGAAAGCTTCCGCGACGGCACCATCAGCCACATAGAAAATTTTTTCGACTGCGTCCGTTCTCGCAAAGAACCCAACGCCCCGGTCGAAACCGGCGTAGCTGCCGCCCGCGCTGGCCATATCGCCAACCTCGCCTACCAACGCAACACCCAAGTCACCTGGCCCCCCAAATCCTGAGCAGCCGACACCGCCCCCGATTCGGTCCGTGTTGGGCGCAGCACGCTGCGCCGCATGCCCGCACGACATCAGCCAGTGCCGCACTTCCAATGCTTGGCCACGACCATACTCGACGCCGTGGGTGCCCCACCCTCGGATTCTGAGGGTGGGATTTAGATGCAACCGTACCGAGCCCGAACGTTCGCCACTTTCCGCCTCGTTCCAAATGCTCCGTTCGAAACACATCCCACCAAATTACTCCGCTCAAACGAGAGAAGGGGCGCGAATCGCGCCCCTTCTGTTTCGGTTTTCCTGCTTTCGACTGTCAATTTGCCCTATATCAGTGCGGTCGCTCCGGACGTCCACCTCCACCACCGCCCTGAGGAGGCCGCGGCGCCTGCCGCTGCTCCATGTGCGTTTGCTGCTGCTGGTGTTGCTGTTCCATGCGTTGCGTCTGCTGCGAGTGGCGCTGTTCCATCTGTTGCTTCTGGGCCTCGCTGGCCTGACGCTGCTGAAGTTGTTGATGTTGCCTTTCCTGTTGCTGCTGCATTTTTTCGTGCTCCTGGTTCTGTTTCGCAGCCAGCTTCTGTTGCTGTTGCAGGTATTTCTGATCGGTCTTCTGGTTTCCAGTGTTCGGCGGAGTGTACTGATGCTGCTGCACTTCGTTAGCGTGGTTGTAGTTCGGCCTCGCTTCATTTCCCGGCCGGGTATTTGTGTTCGCAGGCCTCGCCTCGTTTGCAGGCCGTGCGTTTGTATTCACAGGTCGCGCATTCGCCGGTGGCGCATGGTACGCACCGCCTGCTTCCCGAGCCGGTACAGCGGTATGAAAATCTTTTGGACGTTGCGTCGCCGCGATCGGCGGCCTTCCTTGATTCGTCGATGCGCGCAGTTGCGGATTGCCTCGCGCCAGTTCTCGATGTTGCTGCTGTACTGGCACCGGCGCCAAGTGCCGCTCGCTCGCATACCGTTCCTGTTCCGGCGTCGGC
>JAFAZL010000919.1 GCA_019239815.1 Acidobacteriota bacterium | reverse complement strand
TCGAGAACGTAGGCGACGGCCATGACGTCGAAAAGCGTTGGCGTTTGCTGACCCCATTGGTAGTAGAGCGTGGAGAGCGCGTCGGTCAACGGAGTTCCCTGTTTGAACAGGAACTCGCGCATGACTTCGTCGAGTTTCAGTTGGGTTGAGTCGAGCGGCATCATGTAGATCGGAACGCCGCTGGCGAAGAGTTTTTGCGCGGCGGGAACGTCGCTGTAGATGTTGTATTCGGGTTGCGGGCCGTGATCGGGCGCGTAGCCGAGGTCGCCGTAGCCTTTGCGGATCGAGCCGCCCATGATGACGACGCGATTTAGTTTTTTGAAAGTGGCGGGGTCGCGGTCGATGGCGGCGCCGATGTTGGTAAGCGGGCCTATGGCGACGAGCGTGATGTTGCCGGGATCTTTTTTGATTTGATCGAGGAGGAAGTCAACGGCCTGCGGGTGAGATTTTTGTGGGAGGTTGCCGCCTTTGGCCCATTGCGACTGGCTGAAGGGCGTTTTGGATTGGGTGGGGATGCCTTCGGCGACCGCGATATTGGTGGCGTTTGTTACTGATAAGAGGCGATCGATCATGCGGGCGCGGAGTTGGGTGTCGCCCCAGGCGCTGGAGATGCCGAGGATTTCGACTTCGGGGCTGGTGAGCGCGAGGCCGATGGCGAAGACGTCGTCAACATCGTCGCCGATGTCGGAGTCGATTATGATTTTGGTGGGTTTCGAGGCCGAGGGCGCAGATTGCGCGAGTAGGTTGAGCGGCACCGTCAGCGCGATAGTGCAAAGAGCGATGATGCGAAGAGTTTTGTGCATTGACGGCGCCGAGTATCGCCCGGACGACAGAATTTCGCAACCGGGGGAAACGTAGTAGGCTAGCGATACTCGAGCTTGCTAAAAATGTGCAGGGTTGGCTCGGGCAATCTCAGCCGAAGGAATTTTCGATGCAGAACCTATCGTCCGCGGAAGTGAAGCAGATCACCACGAAATATACGTATGGAACTTGGCGCCGCCAGAAGGGGTGGAATCCGGTTCACGTGGTGGATGCGGAAGATTGCTACTTCACGGATGCGGATGGGAAGAAGTATCTGGATTTTTCGGCGCAGCTGATGTGCGTGACGCTGGGTCACAAGAATAAGGCGGTGATTCAGGCGATTCAGGATCAGGCGCGGGATTTGGCGTATGTCGGGCCAGGATGGGCGACGACGATTCGCGCGGAGCTGGCGAAGCGGCTGGTCGAGGTGTTGCCAAAGGGGCTGACGAAATATTTTTTCACCACTTCGGGGACGGAGGCGAACGAAGCGGCGTTCAAAATCGCGCGAATGTGCACGGGGAAGACGAAAATTATTTCGCGATATCGGTCGTATCACGGGTCGACGATGGGATCGATCGCGGCGACGGGCGATCCGCGGCGATGGGCGATGGAGCCGGCGGGGAAAATCCCGGGGGTGATTTTCGCGCCGGAAG
Organism: Acidobacteriota bacterium; assembly: GCA_019239815.1. The sequence continues at coordinate 9,708 of JAFAZL010000919.1, read as the reverse complement.
TGAATTGCTATAAGTGCCCGATCCTGCACACGTATCCGGGATGCGGGATTGCGTGCGCGGAATATATCGAGCATATGATCGCGAATGAGAGCGATGTGGCGGCGGTAATTCTGGAGCCGGTGGTGGGCACGAACGGCGTGCTGATTCCGCCGAAGGAATATTTGCCGCGGCTGCGGCAGATCTGCGACAAGCACGGCGTACTGATGATCGCGGACGAAGTTATGACGGGCTGGTGCAGGACGGGTAAGTGGTTCGCGGTGGATAACTGGGGAGTCGTGCCGGATATTTTGACGACAGCGAAAGGGATTACAAACGCGGCGATCCCGCTGGGGCTTTGCGCGACGTCGGAGAAAGTGGCGAGCTATTTCGAGGATCACTTTTTTTCGCACGGGCATACCTATGAGGCGCATCCGTTGACGCTGGCGCCGGCGATTGCGTCGATCGATGAGATGAAGAGGTTGAATCTGGCGGATCGTGCGGTGAAGTTGGGGGCGTACATCAAGCCGAAATTGGAGGCGCTGAAGGACAAGCATCCGTCGATTGGCGAGGTGCGCGGGATTGGGATGTTCTGGGCGGCAGAGTTGGTGAAGAACCGGAAGACGAAAAACGGATTCAACACGATGGCGGACAAGGTGGCAGGGACGCCGCTATTGGTGGACAAAGTTGCGGCGAAGATGATGGCGAGCGGAGTTTATATGCAGGCGTGGGTCAGCCACTTTGTGATTGCGCCGCCGTTGATTATTACGGAGAAGGAGATTGATGCGGGGGTGGCGGCATTTGATGAGGCGTTGTCTATCGCAGACGCTGAAATCGAAAACTAGCGGCAGCTATTGATTTACGCCGCTGGCTAGCATGCCGCCGTCTACTGCGAGGATGTGGCCATTGGTGTAGCTCGCGGAGTCGGACGCGAGAAAAATTGCGGCGCCGATGAGTTCGTCAAGTTGGCCGAAGCGGCCCATGGGATTGCGCAGCTTGAATTCCGCGCCGCGCGCGGTTCCATCCAGCAGGCCCGCATTGAGATCGGTGCGGTAAACACCCGGCGCAATCGCGTTCACGCAAACTCCATGCTTCCCCCACTCTACAGCGAGAGCTTTCGTCAGCATCGCGACGGCGCCTTTGCTGGCGCAGTAGGCAGCGACTTCGAAAAGCGCGAGGAACGACGCGACGGAAGCAATGTTGATGATGCGGCCATACTTGCGTTCGATCATGTGGCGGCCAAAAACCTGGCACGCGCGAAACGTTCCATTGAGATTGATTTCGAGGATGTTGTTCCACTCGGCATCGGAAACATCGAGGGAAGGCGTGCGCTTAGTGGTGCCAGCGGAGTTGACGAGAATCTCGACCGAGCCGTACTCACCGACGACCGCCGCGAGAAGCGCTTCGATGCTCGCGCGATTTGTGACATCGCACGGAACGGCGAGCGATTCTCCGCCACTAGCCTTGATTTCGGCGGTGACGGACTGAACGAGCTCCGCGCGGCGGCCAGTGGCAACAACGCTGGCGCCGGCCTTCGCGAGGCCTTTGGCGATAGCGAGGCCGATGCCGGAGGTGCCGCCGATGACGACGGCGGTTTTGTTTGTGAGATCGAGCGGAGCGTAAGACATTTTTCTATTGGCCTCGGACGAAGATGAACATGCAAGCTGATTATGCTGGCACGGCGAGCCGCGCCGCTACGAGTCTACGGTACGCGAAGCGGCGAGGCTAGTTTTGCGGAGTGATTTCGATGTAGTCGAGGCCGGCAGGTTCGTCGCGATCGGGTATGCCCTCGATGCGGATTTCGTCGCCGGGATGGAGGGCGAGATTCGCTATGTTGCGGCGAGTCGCGGCGTCGGCTCCGATTTTCGTTGCGGGAAGTTGGTCATTTGCGCTCCAGTGATCGATCACCTTGCTGTTTAGCAGAACTCGAAATTTCGACTCACCATTTTTCTGATCGAAGTACAAAATCGCGATGGTGTACTTCCCTTCCGCGCCTTCAAACTTATACGTCGCGCTGCAACCCTGTTTGTCCTTGCAGGCGACGTCTTTGCCACCGGATGCGTTCTCCCAAGGCGTGACATCGATGGATGCATAGCCTTCCAGTTGCATCGATTCAGCTTCGATGCGATTCGGGAAATGGCCAGCGCGGCCTTGGGCGTCTGCGATGCCAGATTTCTTCAGGAAATAGTTGCAGATGGCGTCGCGCCAGACGATGGCGTGCCCTGCCTGATATTCAAGGCGTGCGAGGACGTCATTGAAGCGCTGCGCGTCGATGTGGCCTTGGAGCGATTTCCATTGATCGACGAATTCGGCGACTTCGGCGGCGCCGTCGTAGTGGGCATCGTAAATGTATTGGATGACGGTTTTGTTCGAATGAAGCTCGTAGGTGTAGGGAACGTGATGGAAGAACAGCAGAAGTTCGTCGGGCGTGGTCGCAAGCGACTCGAAGATTTTTGCGACGGGCGGACGATACTGGCCGACGAAGCCCGTACCGGTCGCGACGGTGCGGTCCATGCCGATTCCCTTTTCGTCGGCGCGATGCCACTGGCCCCAGCCATTTTCTTCGGAAGATTCGATGTTCGGGCCGTAGTGGCTGCCGGTGATGTCGGTGAGCGTCTGCGCTCCAAGCGGGCCGGTGTAATTTTCGTATGTGCGCCACGACGCGAGTTGCAGACCGACGATGGTTTGGTCGACGGTGGGATCGGTGCCGAAGGTGAGCTGCGTCCATTCGATGGCGATGGCTTGTGGCGTGTTGTCAGGATTCCACGCGAGGCGTCCGAACGCGTACAGATTTGCCATCGCCAGCGGGTGCGCGAGCCAGTTTGCGTCGAGACCTACATTCGCAATGCCAACGTACCCGCCAACCGGACGATGAAAGACTTTGCCGGCGACTAAATCTTTGACGGGAGTGTTGTCGCGGGCGGCGTGCATGTCGAAGTCGAGAACTTCCTTCCACATCGGCGCGAGGAAACAGAGATGGCGCGCCTGGCCGGTGTATTCCTGTGTGATTTGCAGCTCGATCGCTTCGTTTGTTTTTTCGAGGCCACCGAAGAGAGGTGAGACCGGCTCGCGCGCCTGGAAATCGATCGGGCCGTGTTTGATCTGGATGACGACGTTGTCGTCGAACTGGCCGTCTAGCGGATGGAAATTGTCGTAGGCGGCTTTGGCGCGGTCGTTTTTGAGGTCGCGCCAATCGAGGTGATGGTTGTAAACGAACGCGCGGTAGAAGACGAGGCCGCCGTGGGATTTCAGCGCTCGCGCGATGACGTTGGCGGAATCAGCCGGAGTGCGATGATAGGTTGACGGACCGAGGCGGCCTTCGGAGTCGGCTTTGACGACCACGCCGCCGAGGTCGGGCATTTTTGCGTAGATCTGGTCGAAGCGCTCGCTCCACCACTGGCTTACTTTTGGATCTAGCGGATCGAATGTGTCGAGGCCGCCGATGCGCATCGGGCTGCTGACATCGATAGCGATCGCGAGTTTTACACCCCAGGCTCTGAATACGTCGGCGACGCGGACGAGTTGAGGAAGGAATTCGGGAGTGAGGACGCGCGGATTGGCGTTGACGTTGTTGATGGCGCAGCCGTTGATGCCTATGGAGGCGAGAAGGCGGGCGTACTCGTTGACGCGGGAGAGATCGGTGCGGACGTTGTCGGCGTCGAAGAAAATCGAGCGGCCGCCGTAGCCGCGTTCGATGCTGCCGTCGAGATTGTCCCAGTCGTTGACCCAGCGGACTGGCGCGGACGGCTTTTGTGTTTCGTCGATGTTCGCGAAGGATTCCTGGCGGGCGATTTTGCTGAGCAGTGCGAAGACGCCGTAGAGGACTCCGCGATCATCGCCGCCTGTGATTCGCAGCGATTTGTCGCCGGCTGCGTTGGACCAGCGGATGCGAAAGGATTCGGGTGCGAGATTTTTATCGACGGTCAGGACGATCGTTGGCGCGTGAGCGGTCGAAGGACTGGCGCTCTGGGTCTGCGTCGCAAGAGCAACTCCCAGCATTCCGCGAATGCCGCGAGACAACTCTTGCGTAGCCGACCGAAGGACGGCCGAATCGCCTTCGACTATCACGACGTGCGGCACAATCGCGTAAATTTTCGCGACGCCGGAATCGAGCGGCGCGTAACGCAACCAACCTTCGTGGCCGTCTTCGGCTCGTGTGCCGATCGCGAAGATCGCGGCGAAAAAACAGACGACAGTTGCACGAACCAAAAGGCGAGTTCGCATTCTTCCCAGCCCCAACGATCTGTGGCACTCTTGCGCGTGGTATTTTGCTTCAGTATTCATCGAAACTTGCGAAGGATTTTTACGGATGAAGATTGTCGACGCCAAAGTCATTGTGTGCTGCCCGGGGCGAAATTTTGTCACGTTGAAAATTGTTACTGAAGACGGATTTTACGGCCTGGGTGACGCGACGCTGAACGGGCGCGAGCTTTCGGTGGCGTCGTATTTGGCAGACCACGTCTGCCCGCTGCTGATCGGGCGCGACGCGCGGCGCATCGAGGATATTTGGCAATACCTGTACAAGGGCGCGTACTGGCGGCGCGGGCCGGTGACGATGTCGGCGATCGCGGCGGTAGACACGGCGCTGTGGGACATCAAGGCAAAATCGCTGAATGCGCCGCTGTATCAATTGCTGGGCGGGGCGTCGCGCGAAGCGGTGATGGTGTATGGGCACGCGAGCGGCAGCGACATCGAAGACACCGTGAATGCCGTTTCGAAATATATCGGCATGGGCTACAAAGCGATTCGCGCGCAGTCGGGGATTCCGGGACTTGCGAGCACGTACGGAGTTGGTCGCGGGTCGATGTATTACGAGCCAGCGGAAAAGGATGCGCCGCCGGAGAATGCGTGGTCGACAGAGCAATATCTGAATTTTGCGCCACAGCTTTTTTCGCGGCTACGCAAAGAGTTTGGGACGGATGTTCATCTTTTGCACGATGCGCATCACCGACTGACGCCGATCGAAGCGGCGCGGCTCGGGAAAGAGCTTGAGCCGTATCACATGTTCTGGCTGGAAGATCCGACGCCGGCGGAGCTGCAAGAGAGTTTTCGCTTGATTCGGCAGCACACGACGACGCCGCTTGCCGTCGGCGAAGTTTTTAATACGATCTTCGACTGCCAGCAGCTCATCGAAGAGCAGCTTATCGATTACATTCGTACAACGGTTGTGCATGCCGGCGGGATTTCACATTTGAAGAAAATCGCGAGCCTGGCGGAGATTTATCAAGTGCGGACGGGTTCGCATGGCGCGACGGATCTGAGTCCGGTATGCATGGGAGCGGCGCTGCATTTTGACATCAGCGTGCACAATTTCGGGATTCAGGAGTACATGCGGCACACGCCCGAGACCGACAAGGTGTTTCCGCATTCGTATTCGTTCAAGGATGGATTCATGTATCCGGGCGACGCACCGGGCCACGGCGTCGACATCGACGAAAAGCTGGCGGCGACGTATCCGTATCAGCGCGCGTACTTGCCGGTGAATCGGAAGCTCGACGGCACCATGCACAATTGGTGAGTGAGCTACCGGCGGCGAGTCGAGTTTAGCTTGGCAGCTCCAGCGCCAAATAATTCTTCGCGTTCGTAAAGCAGATATTGCGGATCGTCGTACCGACGAGTTCTTCGTCGCGCGGGAGTTCGCCGCGATCGATTTCATTGCCCAACAAATTGCAGAGCACGCGGCGGAAATATTCGTGCCGCGGGAACGACATGAATGAGCGCGAGTCGGTCAGCATGCCGACGAACCGGCCGAAGAGCCCGTTGTTCGAGAGTGCGTTGAGCTGCCACTCGATTCCCTCTTTTTGATCGAGGAACCACCAGCCGCTGCCGAATTGAATCTTGCCGGGTGTTTTGCCGTCCTGAAAGCTGCCGATCGCGGTCGAGAAAACGAAATTATCGATGGGATTGTTGTTGTAGATGATCGTTTTCGGCAGCGCGTTTTCCTGCTCGAGCAAGTCGAAATATTTGCTCAACGCTTCGGCTTGAGGCCAGTCGCCGATGTTGTCGTAGCCGGTGTTGGGACCGAGGGCTTGCGTTGCGCGGGTGTTCACGTTCCGCAACGCTCCGAGATGCAACTGCTTGGTCCACTCTTTCTCGGCGTCGAGTCGGCCAAAGAAAAGCATCAGAGTGGACGCAAATTGCTCTTCTTCTGCGGGTGTTGCAGCTTTCCCGTCGCGCGCTTTAGAGAAAATCATTCCAGCTTGGGTATCAGTGCATGGCGTCGCGAAGCAGTGCGTGAGCCCGTGATCGGAGAGACGGCCACCGACGGAATGGAAATGATCGTGGCGCTGTTTGAGCGCATCGAGAAAGTGACTGAACGAGACGATTTCGATGTTGCTCGCTTTTTCTAGTCGCTTGACCCATGCGGCGAATGTTTCCGGTTGGCGAACGCCGAGCGCGGCATCGGGACGGAACGTCGGGTACATGCGGAAGCCGGCGCTTGCTGAGGAATTGACAACGCGATGATGAGCGAGGTCGTCGCAAGGGTCGTCGGTGGTGCAGACAGCGCGGACTTTGAATTTGCGCAGGATGCCCTGGGTCGTCAGATCGCTTGAAGATTTGAGTTGTTCGTCGGCGCGATCCCAGATGGCCAGTGCGGAAACCTCATTCAGCAATTCGTCGATGTCGAAATAGCGCTTCAGTTCGAGGTGCGTCCAGTGATAGAGCGGATTGCGCAGCGTGTAGGGGACGGTGCGCGCCCAGGCGAGAAATTTGTCGCGAGGATCGGCGGTGCCGTTGATGTGGGATTCGGGAACTCCGTTGGCACGCATCGCGCGCCATTTGTAGTGGTCGCCTTCGAGCCATGGTTCGAAGAGATTGTTGAAGCGGCGATCGGAAGCAATGTCGGCGGGCGGAAGGTGCGAGTGGTAGTCGAGGATCGGTTCAGAAGCGGCGTAGGTGTGATAGAGACGGCGGGATGTTTCAGACTGGAGCAGGAAGTCGTCGTGGATGAAGGACATCACGGTCTCCGTGAGAGATGGGACGGCAATCGTCAGTGCGCTCGTCTAAGAGTTCGAGCGATGCGAATGATGGCATTGTAATGGATGCGGGCGTCCGAGGACTTCTTGATGGTTGTGATCGTGCGGACATGGGGCGCAGCGTGCTGCGCCCCTACACATTCCAGATGCTTCGGCTAGCGGGCGCCCGTTAGGATGTCGATTGTGAGCTGGTCGAGGCGTTCATAGGGCAGGCGCTTTTTCATGATGGCGTCTTTGTCGAAATTGTGGGCGAGCAGGGCTGTGGCGGTTTTCTTGGAGTGCGAACCGATTTTCGGCGCGCCGTTTGCGTTCGAGCTGACTTCTTTCAAAATCGACGCGATTTCCTTGTCGGCGTTCCACTTCGCGGCTTTGTCTTTCAAGATGAGGTAATTCCGCATGCAGCCGCGGGCGAAATCTTTCACGCCTTCATAGTCTTCGGTGCGGTAAGCGTGCGCGTCGAAATGGCGAGAGCCTGTGTAGCCGACATCTTCAAGAAATTTCACGAGGAAGAACGCGGCCTTGATATTCACTGAACCGAATCGCAAATCCTGGTCGTAACGCCCGGAGACTTGATCGTTGAGATCGATGTGGAACAGTTTCCCGGCTTCCCAGGCTTGTGCAACGTTATGGAGGAAATTCAGACCCGCCATCGTCTCGTGCGCAAACTCCGGATTCACGCCGACCATTTCCGGATGATCGAGCGTGGGAATAAAGCCGAGGTAGTGGCCGGTGGTCGCCATATAGATGTCGCCGCGGGGCTCGTTGGGCTTGGCTTCCATGGCGAACTTGAAGCGGTACTTCTTGTCGATGTTGTATTCGCAGAGGAAATTGACAGCGTCGCGCAGGTGTTTCAGCGCATCGGCGCCGGGGCGGCACGCGTCGGTCTCGACTCCCTCGCGGCCGCCCCACAAAACGAAAATTTTTGCGCCGAGTTCGGCGCCAAGATCCATCGCGCGCATCGTTTTCTGCACGGCGTAAGCGCGTACTTCGGGGTCGCTCGCAGTGAATGCGCCGTCGCGAAAAACGGGATGCGTGAAGAGCGAGACCGTCGCCATCGGGACGACGAGGCCGTGCTCTTTGCAGGCGCGTTTGAACGAGGCGACGATCGCGTCGCGTTCGTGCGGCGTGGCGTCGATAGGAACCAGGTCGTTGTCGTGCAGGTTCACGCCCCACGCGCCGACTTCGGCCAGCATCGCCACGATGTCGTTCGGTGCGATCACCGGACGCACGAAATCACCGAAGGGATCGCGCCCGCGATTCCCTACCGTCCAGAGTCCGAATGTAAATTTGTTTTCAGGCTTAGGTTCAAATGCATTTCTCGCCATTGGGACGCACCTTTCCGCGCATTTCTGCCAAATGCGCGACTCCTTGGACTAGCCGTGGCGGGCCTCGACGCCCGCCACACTGCCACTGACGCTACGCACTGAAGATCGACTTCGTTGCTGGATAAACTCGACGATATGCCGCGTAATTCGTTTGCATGACGCGCGCGTTTTCCTCAATGGGCGCGACGCGGTGCATCACGCGTACGACGGCTTCGCATGCGGCATCGACCGACGGCCAAATCTTTGCGCCGACTCCAGCCAGAATTGCGGCACCGTAGGCTGCGCCCTCTTCGGCTTCGACGATTTCGACGTCATGATCGTAGACGTCGGCCTGAATCTGGCGCCAAAGCGGCGAACGCGCGCCGCCTCCGCCCAGGCGAATACTTTTCACCGGCACCTTCATTTCACCGAAAATTGTGAACGTGTCTTTGAGGCTGTAGGCGACGCCCTCGAGGATGGCGCGGACGACGTGGGCGCGTTTGTGCGACGCTGTAAGGCCGACGAGAGCGCCGCGAGCGTTGCCGTCGAGATGGGGCGTGCGCTCGCCCATCAGATAGGGAGTCCAGAGCAATCCGTCGGAGCCAGCCGGCGCGGTTGCGGCTTCGGCGGTGAGAGTTTCGTAGGGATCGGTCGCGCCGGATTTTTCGACGGCACTCATGAAGTTGTCGCGGAACCAGCGCAGCGAGAGTCCCGCGGCTTGAGTCACGCCCATGACGTGCCAACGTCCGGGAACAGCGTGGCAAAAAGTGTGGAGACGGCCGCGAGGATCGAGTGCCGGCCGGTCCGTGGCCGCGAAAACAACGCCGGATGTGCCAATCGTCGCGCTGACGGCGCCGGGGACGACGATGCCCATCCCGGTCGCGCCCGCAGCTTGATCACCCGCGCCTGCGACAACGCGAGTGCCCAAGGCAAGCCCTGTCGCCTTCGCGCCTTCAGCGGAGACTTTGCCGCACACATCGGGCGATTCGAACACGCGCGGCAGCAGCGCGGCATCGATTTCCGCCGCCCGCAAAACTTCCTGCGACCAAGCCCGCTTCGCGACATCGATCATCAGCGTGCCCGACGCATCGGCGACATCGATCGCTTTTTCGCCCGTCAGGCGGAAGCGAACGTAATCTTTCGGCAGCATCACCGAGCGAACGCGCTTCCAGTTCTCCGGCTCGTTTTCGCGGACCCACAAAAATTTTGTCAGCGTGAAATTTGGCAGCGCGGGATTGCACGTAAGCTGAATTAATTTTTCCGCGCCGATCTTCCGATTGAGTTCCTCGCACTGCGGCTCGGTTCGAACGTCGCACCAGATCAGCGCCGGGCGGACGACATCGCCTTTTGCATCGAGCATGACCGCGCCATGCATCTGCCCTGAAAATCCGACGCACGCGATTTCTTCGCTCTTCAGCCCGCTCTGCGAAAGCGCTTTGCGCACAGCAACG
>JAFAZL010000809.1 GCA_019239815.1 Acidobacteriota bacterium | reverse complement strand
GCCAGGGAAGTTGCCCGTCGTCGCGCCCGAAGCCTGGAACTTCGCGAATGGATCAAGGGTGTTGTCGTCGTCAAAGTAATAGTAGATCGCGAGTTTCTGGTTGTTGTTGATGGCGTGATCGACGCGAATCTGGAACTGGTCGCCGCGATCGGTCTTGTTCGGCGTGATCTGCACGCCCCCACTTCCGCCGGCACCCGGCACGTATTGCAATAGACTCACCGCGACCGGATCGAAGCAAGTTGTCGGAATCTGGAAGTTCGGAAAGATTGTGCTGTAAGGCACGGGCGCTCCGCCTCCCGCCACCGACGCCACGGCGGCCGCAGCTGGCGCGCTCAAGCTAGGACCACAGCGGGTAGAGAGAATGTTCGCGACGGTCGCGTCGGTCAGCGAACCCGCAAAGCCGGGCGTGCCATCCGGAGCGAGCACGCCATTGGCGAGCCCTGGAGCAGAGAAATCGCCGCTTGTCAGCTCGGCAGCCGTCGGCACATTGATTGGCTGCGACAAAATACCTTGCACGACGCGGCGGCCTTCATACGAGCCGAAGAAAAAGGTCTTGTCCTTGCGGATCGGACCACCGATAGTGCCGCCGAACTGGTTCTGGCGAAACTCGGGTTTCGGTGCCTGGAAAAATGTAAACGGATGCGCGTTCAGCACGTCGTTGCGGAAAAATTCGTAGAAGCTGCCATGGATCGAGTTGGTACCGGATTTGGTGACGACGTTTACCACGGCTCCTGAGTTGCGGCCGTACTCTGCGTCGAATGAATTGCTGATGACGCGAAATTCTTCGATGGAGTCAGGCGACGGCTCGATCGCCGGCAGGTTGGCGAAGAGGTCGTTGCCGTCGCCGCCGTTCACCGAATAGTTGTTGGCACGCCCGCGGCCACCGTTCACTGTAACAACGCCCGCCTTGTCGGAGCCGTAGAACGTATCGTTACCAAGCTGGGACTGCACCCCCGGCTGAAGCTGAAGAAGCTGGTAAACATCGCGCTGGTTCAACGGCAGTTGCGTCGAAGCGCGTTCGTTGACGACAGCACCGAGCTGTGTAGTGGTGGTATCAACGACCGGGGGCGCACCGGTGACCTCGACCGTCTCTGCAGTGGCGCCGAGTTGCAGCGAGATGTCGACGCTGATCACTTCGTTCAGGTCGAGCGCGATTCCCTTGCGCACATATTTCTTAAAGCCTTCCTGCGTCACGTCGATCTCGTAAGAGCCGACGGGAACTTCGAGCAGCAGGTATTCGCCGGTATTGCTGGTATCAACGTCGCGCGACACGTTGGTCGCTTCGCTGATGAGCGTCACCTTGGCGCCGACCACGGCACTCCCGCTCGGATCGGTCACCGTTCCGCGGATGCGGCCGCCGGTGCTTTGCGCCGCGATGATCGGCACAATCGTGAGCACTGCGATGACCAGGATGGAAAGAAGAAAGAAACGAGGAACGCGGAATGCAAATGCATTCCGTCGGGAACATTCAGCCTTCATGAAATCACCCCTCAAGTGCGGTACCAACCGCCGACCCCAGGACTCAACTTTGACTAAGAAAATTCTAAAATCCACTACGATTCGAGGTTGCTGCGCGATATAAACCTTACTATAATCCCGCAAACTTAGAGAAAGCTATCACCGGTGTCAAGCGGAAAGAATTCATCCAGCCGATCGCGAACGCGGTTGCAAGGAGGCACCTCGCCGAAGCGCTTGCTGCGCATCAGCGAAGTGGCGCGGCGCGTGGGAATTTCGTCGTCGGCGTTGCGCGCATGGGAGATGGCCGGACTCGTCGCGCCGCAGCGCACGAAGAGCAAGTATCGGCTCTACACCGAGACGGACGTGCGATTGTTGCAGCGCGCTCTGTTTTTGCGGCGAGCGCGCGGACTGAATCCTGTTGCGATCGTGCACGTGCTCAAAGGGCAAGGCATCGTTTCGTCTGCAGCGGAGAAGGAATTGTTGCCAGGGCAACGGTTTCGCCGGCTGCGCACGCGGCGAAGACTTTCTTTGGCGCAGGTCGCGCGGGCGACGCGCGTGTCGGTTGGATTTCTCAGCGCGCTCGAACGTGGGCAGATGCGCTCTTCGGTCGCGACGCTACGGCGCATTGCACGCTTTTATCGCACGAACATTCCATCCTTATTCGAAGCCGCTGAAGACAATCCCGGGCTTGTGCGGCCGGCACAGCGAAAGGTTTTGGAAACGACTGCGGGCGTACGAATGGAATTGCTCGCCTGGGGCCACACCGCGATGGAACCGCATCTTTTTTGCATCAAGCCGAACGGTGGAAGCGGCGAGTCGTATGCGCACGAAGGTGAAGAATTTTTGCACGTGTTGCGGGGCGAATTTGAAATTTGGCTGGGCGGCAAGGAACATCACACGCTGAAAACCGGCGACAGTTTGTACTTCGAGAGTTCGACGCCGCACAGGTGGCGGAACCCTGGCCGGACGGAGACGCAGTTGCTGTGGATCAATACGCCACCGACATTTTAATTCGCCGTATCTGTGAGTTGGCCGTCGGCAATTTTGCGATTTAAGCAGTGACTCCATCGAGTGATGCAGGGGAGTGCGTGATGAAGCGAGCGGCGTTCGCGGCAATTTTTGTTTTGGCAATTCTTTTTGCGGGATGCGGTCCGAAGACCGAAACGCTCAGCCTGCTCGTATGGGAAGGCTACGCTGACCCGTCGTTTCTGAAGGCGTTTGAGGACGCGCATCATTGCAAGGTCGTCGCGTCGTACATGGGTTCGAGCGACGAGCTTGTCGCAAAATTGCGCGGTGGCAGTGCCGGAAATTACGACGTCATATCGCCCTCAAGCGACGTCGCCACTTCGATCGTACGCGCCGGGCTCGCCGCGCCGCTCGACCTGTCAAAAATTCCGGCTTACTCGCAACTTTCGGCGCGGCTACGCGAATCGCCGCTCGTAAAAGCGAACGGCCAAACCTACGGTGTGCCGTTTGTGTGGGGACCGAATCCGCTGCTCTACGACACAAGCGCCTTTCCCAAAGCTCCCGAGAGCTGGAGCGATCTATGGAGTCCGAAGCTGAAGGGGAGAATTTCGCTGTGGGACGAGCTTTCCAGCGTTTACATGGCGGCCCAGGTTCTCGGCTACGACAAGCCCGATCCGGGTCAACTGTACAATCTCAG
>JAFAZL010000668.1 GCA_019239815.1 Acidobacteriota bacterium | reverse complement strand
AACACAGAGAACGGCGACATCCTATTTTCTGGAATGAGGTAGCCAGGTCAAACGGTAGTGTGGTCGCTGTTCCTATATTAAGCTTCCAGCAATGGCTACTCTTGACCCAATTCACTGGGTGATCTTATTGGTTTTCCTTTTGGTGCTGCCGCACCTGAATACGATCGCGGATTTCATGCGCAACTTTCGAGGCGGAGGCGGCAATCCGCCGGATCATCCTCTACCGGTTGGCAGCTCGTTCGAGCGTGCAGGCAAAAGAACGAAAGATCACGAAGGCGATCCGTCAATCACTTAATTCTCTCTTCCAGCCTGACTTTCACGGAATCGCCGACCTTCTTTCCGATCGATTTCAGTAGGTCGGCTTTCATCGGGAGCTTGTGCTGGCCATTTCCGAGCGCCATGAAGGAGCTGCGGAATTCGTGGCCATCGACTTTGCCGCGGACCTTGACCAGGCCGCGCGTGCCGAAGAACTCTGCCGAATCCGGCCAGATGACGAAAGTCCAGCCGCCTTTCTTCGGGCTCTTTTGAAGCTTGGCAGTGAACGACTTTTTAATGGCGGCCATTCTGCGCCTCTCACTCAGTCGATGGTGACTTGTGGGCCTTGTGTGGCGGAGCCGAGTTCGTCCAGCCGATTCGTGACAGCTTGCGCGACGGCGTAAAGGCTGCGGGCAGGCGCGGCGTCTTTGCCTTGCGCGGCGACTGGCTTTCCGGTGTCGCCGCCAACGCGGATGCGCGGATCGATTTCGATTTCACCAAGGACCGGGACGCCGTACGCGATTGCGGTCTTTGTGCCTTCGCCGTGGCCGAAGATGTCGATGGGCTTGTCGCAGTGCGGGCAGACGAACGTGCTCATGTTTTCGACGACGCCGAGGACTTCGACGTTGACCTGGCGAAACATTTCGATCGCTTTTCGAACGTCGGCGAGTGCAACCGTCGATGGAGTGGTTACGACGACGGCACCGGTGACAGCGACGGTCTGGATCAATGTGAGCTGCACGTCGCCGGTGCCCGGAGGAAGATCGATCAGCAAATAGTCGAGCTCGCCCCAGATTACGCTACGCAGAAATTGCGTGATAACGCTGTGCAGCATGGGGCCGCGCCAGATCATCGGTGCATCGCCCGGGCTGAGCAGACCCATCGAGATCATCTTGATGCCTTGCGTTTCGACGGGATGGATGCGCTTGTCGGGCGTGGCGCGCGGCTCCTCGCGCGTGCCGAGCATGATCGGGACGTTGGGGCCGTAGACATCAGCATCGAGCAGGCCGACTTTGTGCCCGAGTTTCGCGAGAGCGAGAGCGAGATTAACGGCTACTGTGGTTTTGCCGACGCCGCCTTTTCCGCTGGCGATCGCGACGAGATTCTTTACGCCGGGGATGGGTTGGCGCGGTGGGAGTTGTTGGGGTTGGGGTGCTGGCGGCATTGGTTTCGGATACCTTTCAAATGGATGCGATAACTACGAATGCGGGAATTAGTGATTACATCTTGCGGACATGGGGCGCAGCGGTGCTGCGCCCCTACATCACCTCGACAATTAGCCTATTGGCCTTGGCCGTGGCATTTTTTATATTTTTTGCCGGAGCCGCAGGGACAGGGATCGTTGCGGCCGACTTTGGCGGCGGCACGGACGGGCTTTGGCGGTTCGGCTTGCGCAGCGCCGGTTTGGTACTGCAGGTCTTGTTGCTGGCGCTGCTGCTTGCGATCGAGCTGGCGCGCTATGTCAGGCAGGCGCTGCGGGGCGCTTTCGGCCGCTCGGGCTGCGGCGCTGGCCATCGCGGCGGCGGCTCCGCCCTGGCGTGGAGCGGCAGGAGGAGTGTTCGAACGCGGCGCGACTGGGCCACCTGGACCTGCACCTCCTGGCCCACCCTGATTTTCCGGCGCGGTCTGCATGTCGTCGGGATGCTGCTGGGCTTGCTGAATGACGATGTGGAAGAGGTAGCGAATCGTCTCGTTGTCGATGCGCGTCATCATGTCTTCGAACAGGATGAACGCTTCTTTTTTAAACTCGACGATCGGATCTTTTTGCGCGTAACCGCGGAGGCCGATGCCCTCTTTCAAATGATCGAGCGAGAGCAGGTGATCTTTCCACTGCGTGTCGACTACGTCGAGAACGATGCGGCGCTCGAGCCAGCGCATCAGCTCATTGCCGAACTGTTTTTCTTTCTCTTCGTAGCGCTTCACGACGGCTTGCGTGGTCGCTTCAGCGAGTTGCTCGTGTGACAGCTCCGTTGGATCGGCGCCCGCCGCTTTCGCATCGACACCGAACTGCGCGTGGACTTCGGCGAGGAACTGCGTCGTATTCCATTGGCCGGGATGTTGTGACTGCGGGCAGTAGGTGTCGACAAGGTCGAGAGCGACGTTTTCCGCTTTTTCGATCACAAACTCGCGCTGATCCTGCCCTTCGAGCGCGGAGCGGCGAATCGCGTAAATCGTCTCACGCTGCTTGTTCATCACGTCGTCGTATTCGAGTAGGTGTTTGCGAGCGTCGAAGTTTTGCGCCTCGACCGATTGCTGCGCTTTTTCGATGCGGCCCGAAATCATTTTCGATTCAATCGGGACGCCTTCGGTCATGCCGAGGCGATACATGAGCGCCTTGATGCGCTCTCCGCCGAAG
>JAFAZL010000638.1 GCA_019239815.1 Acidobacteriota bacterium | reverse complement strand
GCGAGAACTGAACCCAACCTTAGCTCGAGTCTTGTGTTCGATAACTCGACGCTCTAAGTCACTGCTCACACCGACGTAGAGGACCCCAGACGCACTGGCATCATGTAAACGTGATAGACCACGAGCTGTTTAGCCCCGTGCTGTTGTCTCGCTGCCTACCCCACCAACGGCACTGGCGTCGGATTCCTCTCCACAAACTGCCTCTGGTGCCAATACGGATACACCGGCGGCCGATCGCTCGCCTTATCCAGCTTCGCTATCTGCGCGTCCGTCAACTTCCATCCCACCGCCAGCAAATTCTGCCTCAGCTGCTCCTCATTCCTCGCGCCGATCACCACGTTGTCCACCGTCGGCCGCTGCAGCAACCAGTTCAACGCCACCACCGGCACCGGCTTGCCGACCTCCTTCGCCACTCCCTCCAACGCATCGACCACCTTGTACAAATACTCGTCCTCGACCTGCGGCCCGAAATCAGCCGTCTTGTGTAGCCGGCTCTCTTTCGGCAGCGGCTTCCCGCGCCCAATCTTCCCGGTCAGCCGTCCCCAACCCAGCGGACTCCATACAATCGTCCCAACCCGCTGATCAATCCCCAGCGGCATCAACTCCCACTCAAACTCCCGCCCGATCAGCGAGTAATAGGCCTGATGCGCGACATACCGCGTCCACCCATACCGATCCGCCACCGCCAGCGACTTCATCAAATGCCATCCCGAAAAATTCGAACACGCGATGTAGCGCACTTTACCGCTCTGCACCAATCCATCCAGCGTTCGCATCGTCTCTTCCACAGGCGCCGTCGCGTCAAACCCGTGCATGTGATAAATGTCGATGTAGTCCGTCCCCAGCCGCCGCAAGCTGGCCTCGCACGCCTTCAGCAGATGAAATCGCGACGATCCGACGTCGTTGACGTCCGTCCCCATTCGAAACGTCGCCTTGGTCGAGATCAGCACCTTGTCCCGCCGCCCCTTGATCGCCTGCCCCGTAATCTCTTCCGCCAGCCCATTCGAATAAATGTCCGCCGTATCGAGCATATTTAGCCCGGCATCCAGGCAAATATCGACCAGCCGCGTCGCCTCAGCCACGTCGCTCGAACCCCAAGCCTTGAAAAACTCGTTTCCCCCGCCAAACGTCCCCGTCCCAAAACTCAGAACCGGCACCTTCAATCCCGAACCGCCCAGTTGTCGATATTCCATAGTTGTCCCCGCAGAACTAGATGCGCCCTCCTGAATAAAATCCATACCAGCCACGTCAACACCTCACAACTCAGCCCACGTCGCCAACAGTGTCGCCGAGATGGTACCCCAGAACCGCGTCGTCTCGAAAATGCGACCCACCAACACTCCGTCAAGTCAGTCTTGACAAGGCCGTAACTCCATGGTAATATATCTTCCATATAAACTCGCGCCAAAAGCATCTCGCCGATAGCTGTTAGGCGCAAATCCATCGCGGCCCAACCTACAATATGGAGTGCAGCGTTTCAGCGCCGCTTTTCGCGCATTCGTCGGCCAACGCCACTCGTCCGGCAACTAACCCCCATGGAATCAAATCCATACGCATTCGCAGGGTAGAACGCCTTTAGAATCAAATCCTTACCCAAAAAGGGGGGAGGGGCACCCGAAGCCTTCCCAAAAACAAAAAAGGCTCTCCGGCCAAGCCGGAGAGCCAATAAACTCAATATCCTTCGCGCCGTCAGCGCGTTAGCGACCTCGGTCGCCGCTTAGTGCGTGCACTTTGGGAACAGCGTCACGAGCACCATCAGGTCCGACAGCGTAAACAACCACTGGTCAGCCTGCTTCCCCGCCGCTTCCGCTGCGCGGGCGATAAAGCCCAGGTGGCGGCTCTTGGCGAAGTTATGCAGGTGATCGACGCAGATACCAGTCAGCGTCGCCACTTCCGAGTCGGTGAAGATCTTCTGGCTGGCTTTCACGGTAACCATGGCCTTGGCCTCTTTCTGGACTCGCCGCTTCTACGATGGATTCAACATCGTTCGATGCTGTCTGTATCGTATTAGCTGCACCGACACTAGAGCAATAGTCGTTCCGTTCCATCCGAGCCAAATCCTTCGATTGGTACTTTTCCCGGATATCCCAAGAAAACGCGGCCTTTTCGGTGGAAAAGCGGTGAATTTTGGCATTACCCGTACCTGTCCCCTGTACCAAGGAGCAGGTAAAAATGTCCTACTTTTGCAAGTCT
>JAFAZL010000622.1 GCA_019239815.1 Acidobacteriota bacterium | reverse complement strand
CAGGCGATCATCGCCGCGGTCGGCGCCGGCGTCGGTGAAGAGTTCGACGTCGACAAGCGTCGCTACGACAAGGTGATCGCGATGTGCGACGCCGACGTCGACGGCAGCCACATTCGCACGCTGCTGCTCACGTTTTTCTTCCGTCATATGAAGGAGCTGATCGACCGTGGGCACGTCTACATCGCGCAGCCGCCTCTGTATCGGGTGAAGCGCGGCAAGAGCGAGCGCTATATTCGCGACGCGGCCGATTTCGCGCACGAGCTGATGAAGCGGGCTACTGAAGACCACGTCGTGAAGGCGAAGGAGGGCGTTTCGTTGGAAGGAGCTGCGTTGACGAAATTCCTGCTCAACGTGCAGGAGTTCGACGCCGCCACTGCAAAGCTTGCGCGTCGCCTGCACGATCCGCGTCTCGTCGAAATCCTCGTCGAAAGCGGACTCGAGAAGAAGACCGACTTCGAAGACAAGAAGCCACTCGAAAAATTGTTGAAGGAAGTCGAAAAGGCCAAGCTCAAGCTCGAAGGTAAAGTTGTCTTCGACGAAGAGCACAGCTTGTACGAACTCCATTTCGGCCCGCCGCGCAACCAGAAAATCAACTGGGCGCTCGTTTCCACCGCGGAATACAAGCGGATGCGCGGCCTCGCCAAATCGATCGACGAATACAACAAGCCGCCCTTCACCATCCAGAACAACGGCACGAAGGTGATCAAGGAAAAGGCGCAAGACGTTTTGAATTACGTCGTCGAAGACGCCAAGAAGGATTTCACCATCACGCGATTCAAGGGCTTGGGCGAAATGAACGCCGAACAGTTGTGGGAAACCACAATGAACCAGGAGACCCGGACGCTGCTGCAGGTGAAACTGGAAGATGCCGTCGCCGCGGAAGATATTTTCACCACGCTGATGGGCGAAAACGTCGAAGCGCGCCGCAAGTTCATCGAAGACAACGCTCTCGACGTCCAGAACCTGGATATTTAATCGGGTCGATGCCCTTCGGCGAACTATCGACGATGATCTACCAGCTGGGATGGACGACATTGCCGGGGCTGCGCGGATTGAGTTGTAGTGAGTTTCGCGCGACGCCGACAGATGCACCGGATACGACTCGTGGCGTAGCGGTTGAGTTTGCTACGGAAGCGGAGCGAGATGAATTTTTGCTACGCATCGAAGTAGAGTTCGGCCCGCGGCGTTTCACGAATGCAGCCGATGCCTTCGACACAGTGAAGGCATACGTTTTGGGGAATCGCTAGAGCAGTTCGATCAGTTCGTCGATCTGCAAATTACACTGCTTGAGGATATCGGACAGAGTGCCTTTCGCTAGCTCAGAATGCATTGGAACAACGGTACGGAAGAGCTTGTCTCCCGCGCGTCGTTCCATCGAGACGTGGCTGCCTTTTTGGCGTAGTTCGACGAAGCCCGCTCGTTTGAGTGCGCGAACTAAGCGCTCTCCAGAAACGCTCGGCAATTTTGGCATATCAGCGGGAGACTTCTACGGTAGTCCAGAAGCATTCGGGTTCAGCGGGCCGGCTTTCGGGAACGCCCCAGGTTTCGAGATACAACTCAATCGCCTCACCAAGGTTTTGGCGGGCGCTGGTCACGTCCTTACCCTGCGAAGTGACACTCAGTTCAGGGCATCGGGCCACGTACCAGTCGTCCTCTTTGGTAATGAGCGCCGAGAATCGGTAGGTCATAAGGCGATGCTAGCGAATCAGAGTTCATCAATCAAGTAACGAGGTCAAATGGCGGACGAGAAGAATACTTCCATACTGTTGCCGATCGATATCGAAGCCGAGATGCGGAAATCGTATCTCGACTATGCGATGAGCGTGATCATCGCGCGCGCGCTGCCCGATGTTCGCGACGGCCTGAAGCCGGTGCAGCGGCGCATCCTGGTGGCGATGAACGATCTCGGCCTCGCGTCGAATCGCGGATACCGCAAATGCGCGAAGATCTGCGGCGACACATCCGGCAATTATCACCCGCACGGTGAAGCGGTCATTTATCCCGCGCTGGTGCGCCTGGCGCAGGATTTCAACCTGCGCTACATGCTGATCGACGGCCAGGGAAATTTCGGCTCGGTTGACGGCGATCCCCCGGCGGCGATGCGGTACACCGAAGCGCGCCTGGCGAAGATCACTGAAGATATTCTCGCCGATCTTGAAAAAGAAACTGTCGATTTCACACCGAACTTCGATCAGACGCGGGAAGAGCCGGTCGTTCTGCCGTCACGGATTCCGAACCTACTGGTCAACGGTGCGAGCGGCATCGCCGTCGGTATGGCGACCAACATTCCGCCGCACAACCTGCGCGAGATTGTGGACGCCGCGATTTTGCTGATCGAAAAGCCCGACGCTACGTTGAAAGAAGTGATGAAGATCGTGCCCGGCCCGGATTTTCCAACCGGTGCGTACATCGCGGGGCGCGAAGGCATCGAGGCCGCTTACAAAACGGGGCGTGGCAGCTTCGTCATGCGCGCGAAGGCCGCCGTCGAAGAAGTCGGCAAAGATCGCGAAAACATCGTCATCACTGAGATTCCGTATCAGGTCAACAAAGCCAAACTGATCGAGCGCATCGCCGATCTCGTCCAGAACAAGAAGATCGAAGGCATTGCCGACGTTCGCGACGAATCTTCACGCGAAGGCATGCGCATCGTCGTCGAAGTGAAGCGCGGCGAAGAAACGCAGCTCATCCTGAACAATTTGTTCAAGCAGACGCAGATGCAGGAATCGTTCGGCATGATCCTGCTGTCGATCGTAGCGGGTCAGCCGCGCGAACTGGGCTTGATTCCGATGATCAAGCTCTTCATCGATCACCGCGTCGAAGTCGTGCGCCGGCGTTCACTCTACGAATTGCGCAAGGCTCGCGAGCGCGAACACATTTTGATCGGTTACCAGATCGCGCTCGATTATCTCGACGACGTGATCCGCATCATCCGTGGATCGGCCAGCCGCGCGAATGCACGCGAGAACTTGCTCGCATTTTTCAGCGAGCAGGACGTCACGATCACGGAGAACGGCAAACCGAAGAAAATCGCTGGCGTGAAGCTCGACGGCCGCAAATACAAAGTCGGCCCGCTCGAAGGCGAAGCTGTTGTGGTTTCGCGCGGCGGCGCGGTCGGACTCACTCCGGTTCAGGTCGATGCCATCCTCGAACTCCAGTTGCATCGCCTGACGCAACTTTCGGTCGATGAAATTCTCAAGGAATTGAAATCGATCCGCGAAATCATCGCTGAACTCGAAGAGATTTTGTCGAGCGATCGCAAGCTGAAGTCGGTGATCACAGCCGAGCTAAAGGAAGTGCAGAAGGCTTACGGCGACGATCGCCGCACGCAGATTGTCGATAAGGTCGATGAGATCAAGCTGGAAGACCTGATCGCCGATACGGAAATGCTGATCACGGTTAGCCATGCCGGCTACATCAAGCGGACACCGGTGGAGACGTATCGCCACCAGTCGCGCGGCGGCAAGGGGCGCATCGGCGCGAAGACGAAGGAAGAAGATTTCGTCGAGCATCTCTTCATCGCTTCGGCGCACAGTTACATTTTGCTGTTTACGTCGAAGGGGCGCGTTTACTGGCTCAAGGTGTACGAGCTACCCGAAGCCGCGGCCGCAACGCGAGGCAAGGCGATTTCGAGTCTTGTGAAATTCTCGGAGGACGAGAAGCTCACGGCGCTTGTCGCTGCGCGCGACCTTGAGGAAGAAGGGCGCTTCGTCTTTATGGCGACCAAGAGCGGCACGGTGAAAAAGTCGGCCCTCGCGGAATTCTCGAACCCGCGCTCGACCGGCATTATCGCCATCAATCTCGAGGCGAAGGATGAACTCATCGGCGCCAAGCTGACCGATGGCAAGCAGATGATTTTCCTTGCTAGCCACGAGGGGCAGGCGATTCTCTTCCGCGAAACCGAAGTGCGGCCGATGGGACGCAACGCCGGCGGCGTCAACGGCATGGACCTCGACGAGACGGATCACGTCGTCAGCATGGACGCGGTGCAGCCTGACTTCGAGATCATCAAAAAGGAACACAAGACCGAGACGCAGAATCTCGAGGAACTCGAGAACGAGCAGATCAAGGATTCGCTCACGTCGCTGATGCTCACCGTGGCGCAGAAGGGCTACGGGAAGCGTACGCCGCTGGCGGAGTATCGCATCACGTCGCGCGGCGGCAAGGGCGTCGTCAATATGAAGACGACCGATCGCAACGGCTCGGTGATCGGCACGTTGCAGGTCACGGAAGAATCCGACGTCATGATCATCACGCACAATGGGAAAGTGATTCGCGTACATGCGAGCGAGATTCGCGAAGCGGGGCGCTCGACGCAAGGCGTCCGCTTGCTGCGGCTCGATGATGATGACTCAGTAGCCGCAGCCGCCGTCCTCCAGGAAGAGAGCGAAGAAGAGAAGAAGTAGGTTCGCTCGGTTGCCTCTCAAACTCCGCTGCGCGAATTGTGAAATCACGCCAAGTATTTTTGGAAAATCCGCACCCTCTAAAAGCTGAGGGTGCGGCACCCAATTGCCGGGGTTCCATTTTGGGAAGATGAGGGGTACACCCCCGTCGTTTTCCAAAGAGTGGGCAAGACCTTGCGATTGAATGGCTTAAGCAACTACTCTTTTGAAGAGTGAATATGTCGCGTGATTTGAGGGGCTTAGCTCGGCTACACTTTTGCTTTTTCTGCGCCTCTGGAATCCTCGAGCGCAGCGACAAACTTACCTGACGCGTGATGGGCGTCTCAAGCTAAAGATGTAGAGTTAAACAAGTCGAGGCGTGGTTTTCTACGGGCGGATTATACCACAGTCGAAATTGGTGGAATTGCGGTGGCTGTGCGCGACAGGTGCGCGGAGTCGGAATGCGCGATTGCCGATGCGGTTCGTGCGTAGTGTTACAATTCACGCCCTATGAAAAATTCACGACGTGGATTTCTTTCGATCGCTCTTCCTGCTTTTGCGGCACTTGCTGCGCTCATTGCGCTTCCGGTTTGGGCGCGACATTCCGGCAATAGTTCTCTTCCAACAAACAGCTCTGCGTCGACCTCGACCGCGCCCGCGAAAGCTGCGGACAAAGGGCCCTTTTATCTCGCGTATATCGGGACCTATACGACAAAGCAGCAGAGCAAGGGCATCTACGCATACAACTTTAATCCGGCTACGGGGGAATTCACTGAGATCGGGCTTGCTGGCGAATCGACCGATCCGTCGTTCGTCGCGGTGCACCCCGACGGCAAACATTTGTATGCGGTGAACGAGGTCGGAGATTTCAACGGCGAGAAGAGCGGCGCGATCAGTTCGTTCGAGATCGATCGCAAGACGGGAAAGTTGAAATTTTTGAATCAGGTTTCGACGCATGGCGCCGGGCCGTGCTTCGTTTCGCTCGATAAGACGAACCGATTCGTCCTGGTGGCGAATTATGACGGCGGGAGCGTGGCGACGTTCCAGATCGAGCCGGACGGCAGCCTGAGCATAGCTCGGGGGTTCGTGCAGCATTCGGGTAGCGGCACCGACAAAGAGCGGCAGGAAGGCCCGCACGCGCACTGGATCGCGACGTCGCCCGACAATCGTTTCGCGCTGGTTGCCGATCTGGGTCTCGATGACGTGCTGGTCTATAAGTTCGACGATGTGCAGGGAAAGCTTACGCCGAACACGCCGCCGTACGCGCAAGTGAAGGCCGGATCCGGACCTCGGCACCTCGCGTTCGCGCCGAATGGGAAATTCGCGTATCTCGTGACGGAGATGGCGTCGACGGTTGTCGCGTTCTCATGGAATGCGGAAAAGGGCACGCTGCAAACGCTTCAGACATTGCCGATGCTGCCTAAGGACTACAACGGAGTGCGGGAAGCGGCGGAAATCACCGTGCATCCGAACGGGAAATTTGTGTACGCGTCGAATCGCGGATCGGCCAACAGCATCGCGGCTTACAAAGTGGATGGCGCGAAGGGGACGCTAACGCCGATCGGAATTTACCCGAGCGGCGGGAAGATTCCGCGCCACTTCACGATCGATCCCACGGGGAAATTCCTGATCACCGCGAATGCGGACACCGGAAACATCGTGACGCTGAAGATCGACGAAGCTACCGGCGCGCTCACACCAACCGGCAAGGAGGTATCAGTTCCCTCTCCTGTTTGCATCACCTTCGCGGGCACGGAATAAATCACGTCGTTACAGGCGCGAGCGTTACTTCGGCGAGGGTGATACTTGCTGAGTGGTTTGCACGCTGAAGAGGAAAAAGTCAGAGAAGTTGTGGTAAACGACGACACGGTTGAGATCGAAGGCGGCCCAGGTGTGGGCAGACTGGGGAAGCCAGACGACCACGTCCTTTGAGCGGAAGTGGACGGGAGCATAGTCAATCGAGAGATACCACTCGCGAACATCGACCGCGGCGATCTCGTGCATGAGCGCGATGTCCATGTGGAGAACAACGCCGGTATCTTGCGCGATCCAAGCGCGACCATGCAGCGGGGCAGGATACGAACGCTGACCGGTGTAAAAGGCGGCGGTGCGATCGGGGCGGTCCTTCCGCTGGCGAAATGAGACGATCCACGCCGCGTGGCTGTTCCAGTTGCTCGCTCCGTCGCATGTCATGTCGTAGCCGGACCGAAGCTCCGGAAAAAAAATCAGAGCCATTTCCGGCAGGCCGATGTCCTGATGCGCAAGTGGAAACTCGAGCGCAGTTTGTTTTGCCTTGCGGCTTTCCTGCACGGAAAAACTGCCACGTTGCTTGGCGATGGTAGCGGTGTAGTCAAACGCAGCCGAGCCACCGCCGCGATTGTCGCCAAAGCCGCCGGGACCGTAGGTGCGAAAGTCGATCTGCTCGCGCGCGGTGAAATTCTGGAGATTGTCGACGAGTTCGGTCGCGCGTGCGGCGGCTTGTGCGAGGACTTCGTCGAGATCGCAGGGAGAAGAAGCGGAAGAGGCCGCGGGCCTCACGTCGATTTTTGGAGGATCCCATACAAGAGATTTGGGCTTTGTCTCGTTTGCGTGAGATTGGGGGCGGGGTTGGTCAGCGGGCAGGTTTCCGGACGATAGAAGAGTGGCTAGAAGCAGAGTCGCGGCCATACGTGAACAGAGCATGATTGGCGCGATTGTAGTGCCGGAGCAAGAACGACGTAAAGGAATAAAGTCGCGCGTACGACAAGAGGCGCACCAGGAGATTTCCCCGTCAGGATTTTTTGGCGCGAGCGGATTCCATGGCTTGCCAGGCGCTTTCGGGAAGCGATAGCAGGTCGTTGAATTCGCCGGCACCGCGGAGCCAGAGGGCGCCGTCGATCACGACGCATTCGCCGTTGATGTATTCAGACATGTAGCTGAGAAGGAAGGCTGCGAGGTTGGTGAGTTCTTCGTGGCGGCCGAAACGCTTCATGGGGTGCGATTCGCGCGCGTGATCTTCGAATTGTTTTGAGGGGATGAGGCGCGACCATGCACCTTCGGTGGGGAATGGACCGGGCGCGATGGCGTTGAGGCGGATTTTGTATTTCGCCCATTCGACGGCCAGAGAAGTGGTCATAGCGAGCACGCCTGCTTTGGCGCAGGCCGATGGAACGACGAACCCGGAACCGCAGTTTGCGGCGGCGTAGGTGGTGACGATGCTGAGGACGTTGCCGCCCCGTTTGTCGGCGATCCAGCGTTTGGCGAGCGCTTGGGTGCAGTTGAACGATCCGTTTAACACGATACCCACAACCGCGTTGAAAGCGTTGGCGCTGAGCGTTTCGGTGCGCGCCATGAAGTTGCCGGCGGCGTTGTTGACGAGCGAATCGATGCGGCCGAATTGCTGGAAGGCAGCATCGACGGCGGATTCGACGGCTGCCGGCTCGCGAACATCGGCCGTTGCGTAGGCGGCGCGGCCGCCGGCGCGGTGAATTTCTTCGGAGACGTCTTTGAGCGGTTGTTCGCGGCGGCCGATGATGAAGATTTGCGCACCGAGTTCGGCGAATTTGATGGCCATGCTGCGGCCGAGGCCGGAGCCGCCGCCGGAGATGAAGATGGCGCGATTTTTGAATAGGTTGGGTTGGAACATGGGAGGAGTGTAGTTGGAAAGACGAAACTCGAAAAGCGAAACTCGAATTCGGAGAAACGGGTCACAACTCGCGGACTTGGAGCGCAGCAGTGCTGCGACCGTACGCGGCGCGATCGTCGCGTAAAAACGGGAGCTAATTTTGCGGAGTGGGTTTTAGTTCGGCGGGGATGGGGCGGCCCATGGCTTTGGCGTATTCGGTGGCGAAGGTGCGGTTGGCGGGAAATTCCTGGGTGAGTTCGAGCAGGAGTTTTTGGGCCAGCGCGTTTTGCTTTTCGCGGCGGGCACTCAAGGCCAGCAAAATCTTTGCGAACGGCTGCAAGTAGCGTCCGTTGTCGGCTGTTTTTTGGAGTTGCTCCATGCCGGCCTTCTTATCGCCGTGAATGCCGAGGAAAAAAAGTCCCATGCGGTAGCCGGCGTTGAGCGACCCGATGATGTAGTTGGCGACGCCGAGCGCGACATAAGCATCGTTGGCATCGGGCTGGACGACCAGAAGAGCCTTTGCGTTTTCGTTGGCTTCTTTGAGGCGCTTGAGCGCGTCGAGCTGCTTTTTCTCGAGGATGGCGTAGGCGTCGGATTCCATACCGGCGGCTAAC
>JAFAZL010000583.1 GCA_019239815.1 Acidobacteriota bacterium | reverse complement strand
GCACGGTATCGACCGAGTAGTGGAGCTGAGCGCCGCTGAAATCCTCGCCAGCCTCGGCAACCGAAGGAACGAAATGCGGGTGCTCCGCACATGCAAGAGCCACCATGGCAAATCGATGCGGAAACGGCGCCAGGTGCTGCTTCAGTTTGTGCGGGGGACGACTCGCCGGGATGAAGTGAATCTGGTCGAAATTGAATTTTCGGTCGGCAGCTCGAGCAACAGCCAAATGGCCGTTATGGATGGGATCAAACGATCCGCCGAAGAGCGCGATGCGGCGTGGGTGATGTTTTGCGGCGGTGCGCTGCGCTTGCGCGGTCGTCAATAATCCTCCCAGAATCTGAAAACAAAGCGGAGACTGCTCGTTGAACTTGCCTAGCGTTGCCGCCAAGCAGTGATCTTTTTCTTATTTTCGCACACTTTCGGGGTAGCGCCACGCCTCGCACGGATGCGTTACGAGGGTCAAGCCGGAGAATGCAAGTCGTCCTGGGTAGGATCGCTGGGCTCCCCGTGTGCGTGCTCAACTTCAATCAACGCGTCGGCTTTTGGAATCTTGTCGAGGGCGTCGGCCATAGATCGGACGAGATCCTTTACGCCTTCGCCGGTCGCGGCTGAAATCGAATGAAATTCCAATCCGCGCTCGGCACAGAACTTCTGCAATTCGTCGAGCTTTGTGCGATCGGTCGTCGCGTCGAGCTTTGTCGCCACGACGATCATCGGCTTTTCGTCGAGCGTGTCACTGAAGGCGTGCAATTCGCCGGCGATGACTTCGAATGAGTGCACCGGGTCTTCGTTGGTGAAGTCACTCGTGTCGATCAGGTGAACGAGCAGACGTGTGCGTTCTACATGTTTCAGAAAGCGGATACCGAGTCCGGCGCCTTCGTGAGCGCCTTCAATCAAGCCAGGCAAATCGGCGACGACGAACGTGCGGCCGAGTTCCTTGCCAGTGCCACCATCTGCGTTTACGACGCCGAGATTTGGCTCCAGCGTCGTGAATGGATAGTTCGCGATCTTCGGCCGCGCCGCTGAAATCACGGAGATCAAAGTCGACTTGCCCGCATTCGGAAATCCGACGAGACCAACATCAGCGAGCAAGCGCAGCTCAAGCCGCAGATGACGCTCTTCACCCTCGCGACCTTCTTCGTGTTCGCGCGGAGCTTGATGCCAAGGCTTGGCGAAGTGCTGATTACCTCGGCCGCCGTGACCACCTTGGGCGATCAGCACGCGCTGTCCGGCGTGCGACAAGTCCGCGATTGTCTCGCCCGATTTTTCATCGAACGCGACTGTGCCGACCGGCACCTGCAAGATCATGTCGTCACCTGCGTGACCGGTGCAGTTCGATCCTTCGCCGTGGCGTCCGCGATCCGCTTTGAACTCGCGGTTATAGCGATATCGCAGCAACGTGTTGTCGTTCGGATTCGCTTCGAGATACACGCTGCCGCCGTTGCCGCCGTCGCCACCTGATGGGCCTCCGCGCGGCACATATTTCTCGCGCCGGAAGGCAACGCAACCGTTGCCGCCGTTCCCGGCTTTCACGAATATGTATGCCTCATCGACGAACAACGCCCGCCTCCAACAGCTACTACTACCCACTCGATCTGATGTTTTGCGACCGTTCGAGATGCACTCTGCGGCACGGCACGCGCAAAAAACAAAAAGGCGGCTCGGCACACGCCGAACCGCCTGGTCTAAATCCGAAGCTTAGTTCGCTGCGTGGGCCGGCGCAGCCTTCTCCGCCGGGTGGACGCTGATAAACCGCCCGTGCCGCCCCTTATCTTCGAACTTCACGATCCCGGTGACCAGCGCAAACAGCGTGTCGTCCTTGCCCTGACCCACGCCGACGCCGGCCTGATGCTTCGTGCCGCGCTGCCGAACCAGGATGGTTCCGGCGTTCACGAGCTGTCCGCCGAACCGCTTTACCCCAAGCCTCTGTCCGTGTGAATCGCGGCCGTTTGTTGACGAACCGCCGCCCTTCTTATGTGCCATGACTGATTCCTTCTACCCTTTTTAACGATCAGATGCGATTTGTGACAGTTTGAAGATCTGAAATCGAGATTTACAGCTTGATGTCGCTGACCTGCACCGACGTATAGTTCTGGCGGTGGCCGCGCGAAATCTTGTACTGGTTGGTCTTCTTAAACTTCAGCACGGTGACTTTCTTATTCCGGCCGTGAGCAATGATCTTACCGGTCACGGTTGCTTTGCTGGCATCGCTGCCCGACACAAACTTCTTGTCGTCGTTGTGCACCGCGAGGACGGAGCCGAAGGTAACCTTCTCGCCCACGTCGCCCTTAACCCGCTCAATCCGAATCGTGTCACCGGGCGCAACGCGGTATTGCTTTCCCCCGGTCTTAATGACGGCAAACATCGTTCCTCCAAGGCTTAAGACAAACGTCGATTATATGGGTGAAATGCCAAAATCGTCAATGAAAACTGGCTGTAACCGACAAAGCCTTTGTAAATCTAATGAAGTGTGGGGCTTCCGGCCACGCAACTTTTCGCCCACTTTGGAGTTTAATTGGGTGAGGCCGAGAGTTAACATAAGCCGGCCCCGCAAGATGCTGATTGGATGGATGTACGAGGACTCGAAAGGGGGTCCTGGGTCATGAAATACCTCAAGTTTGCTGGTGTGGCGGCTTTGCTTTTGACGGTTGGCCTGCTTGGCGCGGGTAGCGCGAACGCGCAGCGGGTTGCGATTGGTGTTGGGATCGGCGGTCCGGTCTACGCGGGATACGACTACGGTTATGGTTACGGTGCTGCACCGGTCTGTGCCTACGGCTACTACGGATATTATCCATACGCTTGCGCTCCCTATGGTTACTACGGTCCAGACTGGTTTGTTGGCGGCGTATTTATCGGAGCTGGTCCTTGGTTCCGTGGCGGCTACTGGGGTCGTGGCTATTGGGGCCATGGCTACTATGGCCGAGGCTATTGGGGTGGCCGCGGTTATTACGGCGGCGGACGTTACTACGGTCGGCCTGTTTACGGCGGCTACGGCGCACGTGGAGTCGATGGCCGGAGCACGTACGGAGCTTCGCGAGGTTACGCGGGTGGCGGATTTCACGGCGGCGGCGCGAGCGGCTTCCACGGTGGAGCAGGCGGTGGCTTCCACGGTGGCGGAGGATTCCACGGCGGTGGCGGTCATCACTAAGACTTAGCAACTCACATTTCGAAAAAAATCAGAAGAGCCGGCAGATCAAACTGCCGGCTTTTCGTTTTGAAGGAGCATGTTCTGGAAAATTAAGCGGGGACGGTTTCATCCGTTGGCGCCGGAAAGTGCTGTGAGAACCAAAACGAAAACGGCGTCGCTCCGTGGTCCTGGTAATGTTCGATTCGTTCGCGGCCTTCGCGTACGCTCGGGCGATGCCCCGCCGGCACCCACCACAAACAGTAGTGAGGCTTGTCGAGCTTCAAGAACCACTGCGCACGCTTCCGAAAAAATTGCAAGTGCTCTGATTGATAGGTGTAGTTCCGAAGCGCTTCGAGCGATTCCCACACCGACATGTTCAGGAGCATCGTCGGATCTTCATTGAAGGGGATGTCCGTCGCATTTCCGCTATCAGATTGTAGCCGCCACACAAAGCCCGGAGATCGGTCGGCAAGCGCGTTGATCGGCGCTAATCCTTTCACAAACTCCGCAATACGCGGATCATCGATCGGGGCGACCATGCGTCCAATGTTGATTTGCGCGAGGTGATAGAGCATTTCGAAAATTCTCCGGGTTCCAAGACTAGTCTCGCCCGGCGACTGCGAGATGTAAATTCTACGTCACCAAAAAATCTACCCGGGGTAGCGCGCGTCCAATAACGTCGCGCACGCTTACCCCATTCGCGGTATGTCTTCTCTCATCGTTCGATTGCAGTCTATTCATTAACCAGAAATATCTTAGCTCGATAATCCGAATCACATTTTTCGCAGCGAGCCTTGCTGCAGAAGATAGTTCGTCACCGACTTCGGCCCCCGTTTCACCCCGGCCTTCGGTTTCCCTCCTTCTGCCAAAAACGGTGCGCAACACGCTCGCCTAGTTGTGTAAAAAAAGGAGGCTCCTTCTGATGCGAAGGATGATTTGTACCAGTGTGTTCGCCTTGCTGGCGCTTGTAGTGTTGACAGGTCATGCGACGTTCGCGCAATCGACGACGGACGGCGCGATTGGTGGGACGGTTTACGACGCAAGCGGTGCACCCGTTTCTGGCGCAAAAATTACGGTGCGTAACAACGGCACCAATGCTACGCAGGAAGAAACGACCGACGAGAGCGGCTATTACCGCGTCACGAAGCTCCAGCCAGCCTCGTATACCGTAAGTATCACGGCGCAAGGCTTTGCGGATTTTCGAGCCGAGCAAGTCGTGGTGCAAGTTGGCACCGTCACGGAGCTTTCTCCGCGCCTCCAGGTCAGCTCCACCGGGGCAACGGTTGTCGTAAATGCGGAGCTTCCCGACATCAACACGAGCTCCGCCGACTTCGCGCCAATCGTCGATCAGAGGCAGATCACGAATTTGCCCATCAACGGCGGACGCTGGTCCGACTTCGCGCTGTTGACTCCCGGCGTTGTCAACGATTCGAACGGCTTCGGCCTGCTGAGCTTCCGTGGGCAAAGCACGTTGATGAACAACAACACGGTGGATGGCGCCGACAACAACCAGGCGTTCTTCTCGGAAGAGCGCGGGCGAACTCGCGCCGGATATTCCAGCGCCAAGGCCGCAGTGCAGGAATTCCAGGTGAACAGCTCGAACTACACCGCGGAATACGGCCGCGCCACAGGCGCGGTGGTGAACACGGTAACGAAGAGCGGCAGCAACGAACTCCACGGCGAACTTTACTTCTACGATCGCGACAACGACTGGGGCGCCGTAAATCCCTTCACGACGCTGACCACGCAGACCTCACCGGGCGTTTTCACGTCATCGCCTTACAAACCCACCGACAAGCGAAAGATCTACGGCCTCGGTATCGGCGGACCAATCGTCAAGGATCGGCTGTTCTTTTTCTTCGCTTTCGACCGCTATGACCGGAACTTCCCGGGCACCGCAACGGCGGCGAGTCCGAAGTCGTTTTTCGGCACCCCGTCGGCGTCCGACCTGGCAACGCTCGCGGGAAATCTCGGCGTCACTCCGGCAGTCGCGCAGGCCGATTACACGACCGGACTCAATGACCTCGTTTCGGAACTCGGCACGGTCCCCCGCAAAGGTCAGCAGACGATTTTCTTCCCGAAGATCGATTGGCAGATAAACGCCAAGAATCATGCGACCTTCGAAGTCAACCGCATGCGTTGGGCTTCACCGGCCGGCATTCAAACGCAGTCCAGCGTCAATTTCGGAGTCGCAAGCTTTGGCAGCGACTACGTTCGTGACACCTGGGGCGTCGCAAAGCTATACACCTTCATCACGCCGACCATTTCGAATGAAGCGCGATTCCAATACGGGCGTGATTTCGAGTTCGAGTTCGCCCAGCCATCGACACCATTCGAATTGGCAAACTTCGTGAATCCCCCGGGCTATACCAATCCCAACGGCCTTTCACCGGATGTCTTCATCACGAACGGTTTCGACCTGGGCGTGCCGACATTCTTGCAGCGTCCGGCGTTCCCGGACGAACGCCGGACGCAGTTCGCAGATACGGTGAGCTGGACGAACAAAAACCACATCCTGAAGTTCGGCGTCGATTACGCTCACACGAACGACCTAAGCGAGAACCTTCGTTTTCAATACGGGTCGTTCAACTACACGAACCTCGTCAACTTTTTCTCTGACTTCTATAAACCGGATAGCTGCGGCACCGCGCACAACACGGCTTGCTACTCGAGCTTCGCGCAAGCGTTCGGTCCGCTGGGATTTGCATTTAACACGAACGACTACGCCGTCTTTGTGGAAGATAGCTGGCGCGCCGCTCAGCGCCTGACGGTCACGCTCGGTCTTCGTTATGAATTCGAAGATCTGCCGACTCCGATACCTTCGCTCGTGAATGCATTCATCCCCCAAACTGCGAAATTCCCCCGGGACGGCAACAACTTCGGCCCGCGCATTGGACTTGCGTGGGATCCGTGGGGAGACGGAAAGACCTCCGTGCGCGCCGGCTACGGCATCTATTACGGCCGCATCATCAATTCGACGATCTACAACGCCCTGATCAACACCGGAAATCCCAACGGCCAGTTATCGTTCTTTTTCACGCCAGCGTCCTCCAATGCTCCCACGTTTCCGCGACTCCTGGCCACAGCGCCTCCCGCGTCAAGCGGCTTGGCTGCGGTCTACCTCGACCCAGGACTGCGATCGCCGATGGTTCATGAAACGAACCTGACGTTCGAGCAGGACCTCGGTTGGAATACCGTTGTCAGCGTCAGCTACCTGGGAAGCTTCGGGCACGATTTGCCGGACTTCGTCGACACCAACATTTCCCCATCGACCAAGACGATTACGTACAACGTTGCCGGTGGTGGCCCTGTCGCCACGCCCACCTACACAACAAGTCTTTTCACAGGCCCGCGGCCGAATAAGGCATTCGGGTCCATCACC
>JAFAZL010000462.1 GCA_019239815.1 Acidobacteriota bacterium | reverse complement strand
ATTAGGGTTGTGACCATAATCGCTGTGAATTAGCATTGCACGTCACCCATCAACTAGTGCCCTATGAGCATCGCTCCTCTCACGCCCGACGCAATCGCGAAGCCAGGGAGGCAACATGTCAAACGCTCCGACTCTTCCGCGATTTGGACCCGCCTCGCCGCGCTCATTGCCACCGGGATTCTCGCCCTACTCGCGTTTTCCCATTTATTTACCACCTTCGCCCCTTGGGATGACGAAGGGTACTTCCTGATCGCATTTCGCGACTTCCTTTCTGGACGGGTCTTGTATGACCAGGTCTTTGCAATGTATGGGCCTGTCACTTTTTGGACCGCAGCAGTGGTCGCGCGTTTCGCTCCAGGCAACGTCACACATGACGCCTTCCGCTGGGTGCTCTTGCCTCTCTGGATCGCAACAGCGGCGCTTCTGGCCGGAACGGTGTGGCGTTGGACGAGGCGTTCGTCTCTGTCTTTGGTCGTTTTCCTGCTAATCGGCTCTCATCTCGAAGGGCTCGCGAAAGGCGTAGGTCACCCGCAGTGTTGGATCGTCTTGGCAGGAGCACTGCTCCTTTACATCGGGATTGACTGGATCTCCGTACCGGATAAGCAGTGGCAGGCATTTTTGACAGGTTTCCTCGTCGCGTTCATCCTTCTTTGCAAAATCAACCTTGGAATATTTGCAACCCTGGGAATCGCTCTCGCGCTCAGCGTCCACCTTCGCGGGTGGCTCCGAACCTTCGCGCTATGGACCTTGGGTCTTTCAGCCGCCAGCTTTGGATTCCTGATCTTCCTGCGAGCAACGATCATTGCCGAGAGATGCTTTGCTTTGGCATTTTTGGGCTCTCTCGTCTCGGTCGTCGGAGTATCTATTAAACAACCAGTGAATCGCCCTTTTCAACTGCGCGCCTTGATCTCTTTTCTGACGGGGCTCGGTGTATGCGTTTTCGCCGCCATTGGACTTACTTTGGCCTTAGGAACCACTGCGAGTGGTCTACTCCGTGGTCTGATCACCGAGCCGGCCCACCTCGTGAAGAACTACCACTATCCATTTTGGCAAGCCGCCAAAACTGGCTCGATTCTGCTATCCGCAATCGCCGTGGCCGTCGCGGCTGCGGTATTTCGCAAGCGTCGTACGCTCCAGGAACGGCCTGTTTCGTTAGCAACATTGAAAGTCTGCGTCGGCGTGGCGTTATTGTGCTTGTTCTGCTTCAACAACAGACTCACCCTCACGGGCTCGCTGCTTTTTCTATTTCTCCTCGTCATCGACGCACCGCCGCTGACGAGCGAAGCATATTCAAATCGTTTCTTGCTGGCATCGCTGTCGCTTCTTTTCAGTCTTCAACTCTTTCCGATGGCCGGAGAACAAGCGGACTGGGCGACCCTGCTCCCGATGGTGGCCGCCGCTGTCATCCTGGCAGATGGTCTCGATTGCATCGAACGACAAAGTTCAACGATGCACCTGCCACGGTGGAGCTCTATATTGGCTCGCTCAACCCTGCTCGTTGTGGGGGCCTATCTCTTTCTCTCGGTTGGCACGAATGCTGTAACACGATATCGGCAATGGCAAACTAATCGGTCTCTCGATCTTCCAGGAGCACACTGGCTACGCTTGCCAGCCGATGAAACCACGAGGTTGCGCGATAGCGTCTATCTGCTCCATCAAAACTGCAATAAGGTGCTCACGATTCCAGGCATGTACAGTTTTTCTTTGTGGAGTGGAGTTTCGCCCATCGAGGATAAGCAGTTCAACTCCTGGCCATTTTTGTGGGCCGATGAGGTGGAGAACAAAGAACTTCCAAAGTTGCGACAAAGCGATCGAGGCTGTGTGCTCTTAAGTGAGAGCGCTTACCTCTTCTTTAAACACTTCGCGATCACCAAGGGTAACGATGAATTGCTGTCCGACGTCCGCCAAACAATGCCCCCCATTGCTACCGTGCAAGACCTGACGCTCTATCGCGCATCGCAAAACAAGACTGACAACCTTTCGCCGACAAATTGAAATTCTCATCTTCCCTTCGCATCCGTCCCGCGCAACACCAGACACGTCGAACTCGCCTTCGCAATCGCCCGCCCATTCTCATCCGACACTTCGCACTCCACATATCCAACGCTCTTCCCGCGCCGCACAACTTTCCCCTCCGCCCGCAACTGCGCGTTCCACACTGGCCGAAAAAAATTAATCTTCAGCTCCACCGTGGTGAATGACTCCGTTAGCGCCAGCGTGGAGTTGAACGCTACTCCCATCGCCGTATCCGCGATGTCGCACAAGATCCCTCCATGAACCGTCCCCATCGGGTTCGTATGCTGCGGCCCTGTCTCCAGCGTGACAACCGCGCGTCCGCCGCCCGCCTCCACGACCTCAAATCCAATCAACTTGCCGACCGGCATCCCCTTCAATCCGATCGTTACGTTCGGGTGTTCGCTGTCGTTCTGTCCCTTCGCTTCCTCTGCCACGCCGCCTCCTCATTTAGAGGCAAAAGCGTACACCATCGCGCCAACACAACCGCACTCTCAACCTGCAAATCTTCTTTGTAGCAATCGTAAGGCCGGTGCATTCCGTGCCCGCATTCTTCCCGCGTGAATCGACCTCATTGCCCACGCAAAAATTCCCAACGCCCTATCAACCCGCTATAATCCACCCGCACTCCACCACTCAGGAGCGAAAACTTGCCCGACGCGCAACTTCACTCTTCGCACGCCTTCCACCTGAATACCTACCGCGTCCAGGACGCCATCGTCGTCGAATGCCACGGCAAACTCACATTCGAACACGCGCCGCAACTCCGCAACGAAGTCCGCAATCTCGTTCCCGCTGAAAAGCGCGTCATCATCGACATGAAACACGTACAACATATGGACTCCTCCGGCCTCGGCGCCCTCGCCACTCTTTACGTCCACTGCCGCACGCGCGGGTGCAAGCTCGAACTCATCAATGTCAATCAGGGCATACGCGCCCTGCTCAACATGACCAACTTGCTCTCGCTCTTCGAAGACG
The DNA here is from genome assembly GCA_019239815.1 of Acidobacteriota bacterium. The sequence continues at coordinate 91 of JAFAZL010000462.1, read as the reverse complement.
CCGGCCGCTACGGCGGCAAACTGCCATGAAAAAATCATCTCGCCGCCCCACCGCCACAAAGCGCAAGACAAACGCCGCCGACAAAACAGCC
>JAFAZL010000416.1 GCA_019239815.1 Acidobacteriota bacterium | reverse complement strand
AGGCACCTATATATAGGAACTCGGTTGCCGGAACGCGGCAGAGTAATTTTGATCGCAGGGAGGTAGGCAGAAGGCCATGACTGCCATCATCACCATAGCGAATCAAAAAGGCGGCGTCGGCAAAACTACCACGGCAATCAACCTCTCCGCTGCAATTGCCGAACGAGGCAAGCGCACGCTTTTGATTGATCTCGACCCGCAAGCAAACTCCACGATCGCGTTTTACAATTCCGGCGAAATTCCAGCTTCGATGTTCGATGTACTCAGCGAAAATCGCGCGCCGATGGTGAATGTTATTAAGCCGACGAAGGATCCGAATTTGTTTCTCGGTCCGGGACGACTGGCGCTGGCAAAGCTCGAACAGGTATTGGCCGGCCAGTTCGACGCACCCTACCGGTTGAAGGATGCGCTCGCACCAATTTTGAAGGACTATGATTATGTGGTCCTTGACACTCCCCCTTCCCTGGGAATTTTGACAGTAAATGCGCTCGTTGCTTCCACGCATCTGATTGTGCCGATTCAGGCCGCATATTTCGCGATCGAAGGCACGGACGATTTGCTGGAAACATACGAACGGATTCGCATGCGCCCCAACCCCCAGCTGAAAATGTTGGGCGTGCTGATCACTCTGTTCGACAAGCGGACGAACATCTCGCGCGACACGCACGGACAGATTCGAAGCGTATTTGGCGAGACTTTGTTCAAAACGAAAATCAGCAAAAACGTCAGGCTGGAGGAGAGCCCAGCGTACAAAGAAACTGTTCTCACGTTTGCGCCGAAGTCCACGGGCGCGCAGGAATACAAAAAGCTAGCTGGGGAGGTCGTACAACGTGTTGAAGAGAACGGGATTGCCCGTCACGCTGAAGATGCGGCATGACGCGCACTACGTCGAATCGCTGACAAGCTATAGCGGGGCGGCCATCGGGAGAATGGTCCCGGTGGATCAGATTCGCCCCAATCCCGACCAGCCGCGCAAGGCGATCGGCGACCTGCGAGAACTGACCGATTCCATCCGCGAAAAGGGCGTGCTTGAGCCGCTGCTGGTGCGATTTGTCCCTCGCGAGGATTGCTATTACATCATCTCGGGTGAGCGGCGCTATCACGCTTCGCGCGCTGCGGGGCTGACGGAAGTCCCATGCATCGAGAAGGTTGCCGACGATGCGGAGACGCTGGAAATCGGACTGATCGAAAATATTCAACGTAAGGATTTGACGCCGTTCGAAGAAGCGGATGGTTTGCACCGGCTGGCGACGCAGTTCGATTACACGCATGAAGACGTAGCGCGAAAGATCGGACGGGCGCGATCATCGGTCACGGAGACGCTTTCGTTGCTGAACATTCCTGAGGCTTTGCGGAAGCGCTGCGCAGATCAGGGTATCGTTTCGAAATCGCTGCTGTTGCAGATCGCTCGGCAGCCGACCGAAAAGAAAATGATCGAGATGATGCATCGCATCCTCTCGGGCGGTCTAACTCGTGACGAGGCGCGACGCGAGCGCCAGGAAGAACAGTCGATTCCGCATCGGCCGCAGCCCTTTATCTTTCAATTTGAGCCGGACAACGAGACCTTCAAGTTCCGGATTCAATTCAAGAAGAGCCACGTTTCGCGCGATGAGTTGATTACAACACTGCGTGGCATTCTGGCACAGCTTGAGGGCGCGTCAGATTCTCAGGCTGACTCAACGGCCGCTTAATACTCGAATTTCCATGTAATAGCTTTCTGCGAGGCCCACTCTACGGGCGCGCGTCCCCCCATGGTCGAGTTCACTCTACGACAAATGAAAATCTTGGAGGAACTGGTCGCGGCGGGATTTCGCCCTGTTGCGATTCCTCCTTACGAAAGCGCTCTATGTCTTCGGCGAGGAGACTGTGCGGTCGTCCTGAGTCAGGACCCGACGAGCGGCTTTCGAATGTTGGCTCCGCCGTCCTTCATCATCGATGGAAATCTGAGCGTGAAGCTGCGGCGCGGCAACAAGGAAGTATTCGTTTGGAAGAAAAGCGAAGTAGAAGCAACTCCTGAGCGTTTGAACGAATTGGAGACGTTTCGCTCCGACCTTTCCCGCAACCCGCAAAACGCATCCACTCAATAACTTCCCTGAGTTTGATTTTCAGCAGAACTCCCGGCAAACTCGAAATCCCATGGAAAACTACGACCTTATCTGCATCGGCGCGGGCCCGACGGGCCTGGCGAGCGCCATCGAGGCCAAACGCGCAGGCATGCGGCCGTTGGTCATCGACAAGGGTTGCCTTTGCAATTCGATCTACCACTACCCGGCAAACATGATTTTTTTCACAACGCCGGAGTTGCTCGAGATTGGCGATCTACCGCTGACCACGCAAGCGGAGAAACCGACACGGATCGAGGCGCTGAAGTACTACCGGAAGTGCGCCGAGCACTACGAACTCGACGTGCGGCTGTATGAGTTAGTGTTGCGGGTCGAGGGGAGCGACGGGAATTTCACCGTTGTGACTCAGACGCGCGACGGCAACGAGAAAAAATACGGCGCCAAAAAAATCGTCGTTGCGACCGGTTACTACGACTTGCCGAATGAGCTTGGCGTGAAGGGCGAAAATCTGCCGCACGTCTCGCACTATTACACCGAGCCATACGCATATTGGCGCGAACCGGTTGTCGTCGTCGGGGGAAAAAGTTCGGCTGCCGAGGCCGCGCTCGAGCTGTACCGCAACGGCGCTCACGTGACGCTCGTTCACAGAGATACGGAGTTGGGTCAGTCGATCAAGTACTGGCTGCGTCCCGACATACTGAACCGAATCAAAGCCGGACAAGTGAAGGCGCTGTTCGATACAAAAGTAAAAGAAATCACTGAGCGCGAAGTCGTCGTGGTGAACAAATCGGGCGTCGAGTCGCGATTACCGGCCAAGCGAGTGTTTTTGTTGACCGGGCATCATCCGGACTACGAGTTTATTCAGAGTCTTGGCATAAAACTGGATCCGGATTCTCGACGGCCGGCGATCGATCCGAATTCGCTTGAGAGCAATGTGCCGGGTATTCACCTGGCCGGCGTGATCATCGGCGGGCGATTCACGGGTGAGATTTTCATCGAGAATGGGCGATTCCACGGCAAACAGATCATCGAGGCATTGATACGCAAGCAGGAGAACGCGGTCGCGCAAGGTCACCGCTAGTTGCGCACGAAAGGTCGAGCGTCATTTACATAACGCCGTACGGCAGGGAAGTGGCCTGGATGAGGGTTGTTTACTGACGCTCCTGAGGCCGATAGAAGGATTTGAACGCGACTGGAACGACCGAATTGCCGCCCTTGCACTGGTTTGTTAGACTTTAACTCTATGCCCTCGATCATCCGCGAAGTTGCCGAAACATTCTCGACGCTGGCGCAAGG